>CAZFLB010000323.1:0-17646 GCA_964518945.1 uncultured Acidobacteriota bacterium
TGAAGCTTCGACACGTGCTCTCATCGAGCAGGTAGGGCTTTTACATCAATTAGGTATTCGTATTGTAATTGTCCATGGAGGAGGGCCTCAATCGAACGAGCTCGCAAGGGCTCTCGGCATCGACACACAGATGGTTCAAGGGCGTCGAGTGACAGATGCAAAGTCTCTTGATGTCACCACCATGGTTCTTAATGGGCTGATCAACACTCGTGTTCTAGCGGTTTGTCGTGACTATGATGTGCCTGCAGTTGGGATAAGTGGAGTTGATGCAGGACTCATCAAAGCGTCGAAGAGGCCTCCAGTAGTAATGGAAGAGAAGGAAGCACCGGTGGATTTTGGTTTCGTAGGTGATATTGAAAGCGTTGATGTCAGCGTGCTCGAAAAGCAATTGGGCTTGGGTCTTCTTCCGATTGTGAGTCCTCTGTCTTCCGATAGCTCCGGAACACTTTTAAACATTAATGCAGATACGGCTGCCTCTGCCTTGGCAGTAGCTCTGAAAGCAGAAAAACTAATTCTTGTTACAGATGCACCGGGTATTCTTAAGGATGCTTCAGATGAGAACACACTGATGTCTTATCTGGATTTGTCAGGCTTAAGGAGTTTGCGCGATAGTGGTAGCCTCGCAGATGGTATGTTGCCGAAAGCGGCTGCTATTGAAAATGCACTTGAAGGTGGTGTCGAACGGGTGCACGTGATCAACTACAACGAGCCAGACAGTCTTCTCTTAGAAGTTTTCACTTCTGAGGGAACAGGAACTTTGATTCTTGCATTGACTCAGCAGTTGTCTCCAAAAGAGCGGCAAGAGAATTAAGGTGGTCAACGATTAAAATATTCCTGCAGCTCAACAGGATCCTTCGTTTTCGTAAAGGCAAGCATTAGTAAAACACGAGCTTTTTGAGGACTCAAGTTATCTGCAAAGACACAGCCAATTTTCTGAAAATCGATTCCACGACCTTTTCCAGCATAAAGTGCCATAAGTCGTCCTGTATAAACACGTGTGCTAACAACAACCGGAAGTCCTTTCAAGCGGGCTTCTTCTATAGCTTCGAACATAGCGACACTGACGTGCCCTAAACCGGTTCCTGCTATTACCAATGCATCTGGAGGATTTTCCTTTAAAAGAGCTCGGATTACACTGCCATTTGCTCCAGCGTAGTGTGAAATAATTTCGACTCTAGGAAGTAGCGTAGATGCCTCAATCTTAAGAGTTTGGCGTCTCAGTGGCGATCGATAAAACTTCACACCTCCAACATTTGCAACACCGAGAGCTCCAAACTCAAGAGTTCTGAAGGTTTCACGAGAGATGGTGCTGGTTTTGGTTACTTCACGGGCTGCATTGATCTGGCCGTTCATAACAACGAATGTTCCCATGCCTCTAGCTTCGGGAGAGGCGGCAACGCTAACTGCATTGAGCAAATTTCTAGGTCCGTCAGTGTCGAAATAAGACGGTGCTCGTTGTGCACCGACCATGACGACGGGCTTGTCACTGCTTACAGTGAGATCGAGAAAGTAAGCGGTTTCTTCCAGTGTGTCTGTACCATGTGTAACTACTACTCCAGAGACTTTATCCTGTGCTAATAGTTCATTGGCCCGAGCAGATAGCTTTAGCCAAATTTCCGGAGTTATGTCGGGGCTACCAATGTTTGCTATCTGTTCAACCTCAACAGTTGCGACGGATCCAAGCCCTGGTACGGCGGCGACCAGTTCAGCTCCGGTCAGTGCTGGAACAAGACCCCCTTTTTCAGGATCGTATTGGCTTGCGATGGTTCCGCCAGTGGAAAGAATCGTGACATGGGGAAGGGACAGTACAAAGGTAAGTAAGAAAGATATACTCATGATGTTAACCCGTATGCAATTAGCTTTGGCTGAGAACCATCAGATTGAGAAGTGGCGATGACAAGAAGTTGTTTCCCTGCAGGTGTTCGGTATGTAATGGGGTTTCCAAATCCTCCTCCTCCGAGCGCTGTCTTCCAAACAAGTTTACCGTTTTTTTTGTCGAAGGCGTAGAGAAACGGACTCGAAGCGCTTATGAAGACAAGACCTCCAGCTGTGACCAGGGGGCCGGACTGGCCGTGTTGAGGTGGTCCGATTCCAAGTTGTGGAAGTTCCACATTTTGTAGCAGCGGGTGCTGCTTTAGCGAAGGCATATCTCCGAGAGGAATTTGCCACTCATGGACTCCCTTATTTAGATTAATTGCTGTTAGTGTCGCATAAGGTGGCTTATGGATGGGAATACCATCTTCTATTGTAACGGGAGCAAACCCTGCTTTTGTGTAGTCTGCATCAGCAGTGCGGTCTTGGGTTTTTTGAACTTTGAAAACGAACGGCCAGTTTGTCGCTTTTACATATAGAATGCCTGTTTCAGGATCAAACCCGGCTCCTCCCCAATTTGCGGCACCCCACACCCCGGGCATTAGAAGTGTCCCTTCGATAGAAGGAGGAGTGTAAAGGTTCCCCATTTTGAGATGCTTTACTGCGTTGAGTGCCTGGGCTTTGATCTCAGGAGTAAAGTCTATTAGGTCTTCTTTGCTGAAGCCCTGTCTGCCGAACGGTGGGGGTTTGGTGGGGATGGGTTGAGTTTTTGAGAGCTGTTCCCCAGGAACATTACTCTGAGGGACCGGAATTTCTTCTATTGGCCATACTGGCTTTCCAGTCACACGGTCAAACACATATGTGTAGCCAGTTTTTGCAACGACAGCGACTGCGTCGATCGTTTTCCCTGCTACAGTGATTGTTACGAGATTTGGAGGAGCTGGTAAGTCGTAGTCCCAGACCCCGTGGTGTACGGTTTGGAAGTGCCAAACACGTTTTCCAGTTCTTGCATCGAGGCACAGGATTGATTCTGCAAACAGGTTGTCTCCTTTTCGATGTCCACCGTAGAAATCATTGTTTGGTGTCGAAACAGGAAAATAGACTAGGCCACGTTCTTTGTCGATGGTAAACGGCGCCCATACATTATTGGATCCAGTATATGACCATGAATTGTTTTCCCATGTCTCACTTCCGAATTCGCCGCGTTGAGGAACGGTGTGAAAACTCCAAACGCGTTCGCCAGTTTTAACGTTAAAAGCCTGTATGTCTCCTGGGGGATTTTTTCGGTAGATCCGGTTGTCTGGTACTCCACTTCCAACAATAACAATATCGTCATAGATCATCGGAGGAGAGGTATTGGTGTAGTGCATTTTGTTGACTTCCCAAATCAAATTCGCAGTTAAATCGACTTCACCTTGGTGCCCGAATGAAGTGATCGGCTCTCCTGTTCGGCCGTCTAGGGCAATGAGGCGCCAACGTGTATTGATGAAGACACGAAGTTCGTTCCCATCACGCCAAACTGCGACCCCTCGATGACAAAACCCACATCCTCGAGCCAGCATGCCCCAGTCATAGGCGCGCGGGTCGAATCGCCACAGTTCTCTTCCGGTACTTGGCGACAGTGCGACGACCTGACTGTATGATGTTGCGATGAACAACGTATCATCCAACATCACCGGTGTGCCTTGAAACTTTCCCGGCTTGACGTCTTGACCGGCAAAAGCAACACGTGATGCAGGGATCGGTTTGTCACCGGTATGCCATTCCCAGACTTGATTGAGTTTAGTAATCGTTTCTCGGTTAATGCTGTCGAGCGTAGAGTATTTCATGCCACCGGGGTCTCCCCCGTGTGTGGGCCACTCCTCTTGACTGAATGCTGTGTTTACGATCAGAAAGGTGATTGTTAAATAACTTTTCATGCGTCGGAGGATAGTTTGTGTTGTTGTTGTTCAGCAAGTACGATTCCAAAAAAAAGTTGGTGTCGTTAGATTTCCTGAAAAATATTTGTAGTTACAATTTTAAATTTGCTACCAACGGTTCAAGTAAAGCAACATTAGTAATACCAGATAGCTTATGAAAATAACGAATGAAAAAATAGTTAGGCTCAATAAAAGCGAGACAGAATGGCGAGAGCTATTGAAAAAGGATCGCTATCGCATTCTTTTCGAAGAAGGAACTGAATATGCGTTTAGCAGTTCTCTTCTTCAAGAAAAGCGAAAAGGAACATATATTTGTGCTGCTTGTTATTTACCTCTTTTTCACTCGAGCGACAAATTTGATAGTGGAACTGGTTGGCCTAGTTTTTTTTGTGCCATTAAAGACCATGTCGCTTTGAAGCGTGATTTTAAACTAATTTTGCCAAGGCAAGAGTATCATTGTGTTCGTTGCGGGGGTCATCAGGGGCACTTGTTCGACGATGGACCGGAACCCACTGGACAGAGATGGTGCAATAACGGTTTGGCCCTTTTGTTTATAGCTGATGGTGAAATTCTTCCAGTGATTCGCGAATAGAGTCTTATTTTGTAGAATCACGTGCGGTTTTATTTCGTTGGTATTGACCACTACCAAACGCTGGAAAACCGGTGCGTTAAAGTGTTGTTTTCGTCATCTTGAAAAACTACCTAGTCTGACAAGAGGACATGTTGTATTACAGCTTCTATAACAACGGTTCGATTGGCTGAAATGCGCCTTCCGTTTAGGAAAAAAACAGGAACACCAGAAACACGCAACTTCCGAGCTAGTGAGATATCAGTTTTTATGTCGTTCAAGGTAGATTCAGTTGTTATGCAATTTTCTATTTTGGACTGCGTACCTTCCAGACGTGACAAAATTGTTGTAAGCACTTCTTCTGAGAGTTTTGATTCTTGAAAGATAGTATCGTGTACCTTCCAAAACATGCTGGTTGTTTGCTCTCCGGCACAACGAGCGAGGGCAGCTGCAGAGCAGGAGTAATTGTGCATAGGGCGTTCCATCCAGTCGTTACATGTGTGGTCTTGTGGGAAATTCTTAAACACGAGTCGAAGGTCATTCGGATATCGGTCGAGTAGCTTTTTTAGTTCGATTGCTGCACTACGGCAACGCTGGCATTCGAAATCAGTAAATTCGACCAAGGTAATAGAGGCTGTTTCGTTGCCTAGAATAAAGTCGTGTCTTGGATCTATGTCAATTTTCTGAACAATTGCACGTTGCCAGAGAATTACTGCGTTCTTAATTAACTGTTGCTCTGGTGTTGGCTTTTCTGGTGAAAGACCTGAAGCTGAAATGATGCGCCATACAAGTGCGACAATGAGCAAAAGTCCAAGCCCCGAAAAGGGGAGGATTGTGAGAAAAAAAGATTCTTGCTTGGGTTCTTTTCGCTCAGAGTTCATTGTTTAGAGTTCAACTATAGTGCTCTATGTTGGGGTGTGTATATATAATGCTGTCCATAATGGATAGTCAAAGAATATTCCGAATTAAACAATATCCGCTTGAGAATGGTGCCTTAGAGATACAGTACATCGAAGAGTTTTTTGGAGAGTTTGCACGAAAAAAGACTGCTGAGGAAATTAATGCAAGGCTTAAAGGTCGTGCACACGTGATACAGATGGCAGAAGCCAGATTACTCGAAGACCCATCCCAGCTCGTACCGGTGTCATTTAAAGTCGGTCATGAGATTTTTGCTAATGAGTCTGATTCAAAACTCAGGGACCTGGTCACACGTTTGCAAGGTGCTATTGATTTTGCAGGGCGACGAATCCTTTATAGTTGGATCGGCGGCACCCGCTCTGACTGGCGAGGCCAAGGACAGTTTCGAGCCTTAACAGAGCAACAGGAAGTATGGGCTGTCGAAGAGGGTTTTAAAGAAATTGTCGTTAAGACCAAAAATAAATTCTATGGAATGCGAGGAACCTTGACTCATCTAAACTTCGACGTCATTAAGTACGAGCGTGACCCTGTTGACAACCGTGAATCTAAAGTTTATTTGAGTAAACGACTCGGACCAGAAGTCTTGCAGACGCATCAGAGTGAACGGAAGCTTGTGCAGGCAGTCTAGTTTTGCTGAAGGATTTTTCCAGAAATACCTAGTTCTGACGCGTGAGGCTGCAATGCTTCGATTATGAAATCGACGTGATCGGAGAGTTCGACCTTAAGTAGTTCAGTTCCAGCGTAAACTTCGGCACGCTCAACTTTTGCGGCAAAAGCCTTGTCTTTGAGTTTCTTACGCACGCTTTTGGATTTTAGAGTTAGCACACCTTCTGGGCGCACTAAACAGCATGCAATGATGAAACCAGTAAGTTCATCGCAAGCAAGAAGGGCTTTGTCGAGGTTGCTTTTGTGGGGTATGTTCCACTTTGTGTAGTGGGCAGATATTGCATAAGCTAAGTCTTCCTCACCGCGTTCTCGCAACCAAGAGACAATCCGGTTTGGATGGTCTCCTGGCCATTGCTCGTAGTCTGCATCATGGAGCATGCCGGCAATACCCCACCTCTCTTCTTCTGTAATGCCTGCACCATAGCGGTGAGCTGCCTGCCGCATGACGATTTCAACTGCCCGAGCATGTTTTCGCAATGATTCAGTTTTTGTCCATTCACACAAATGGGACCAAGCCTCTTCTCTTGTGATCGTCATCTCTTGTTGCCTCCAATAGTATGTATTTTAATTCAAACTCTTGTAGGAATAATGCCCCCCTAAATAATTGCTATGAACCCGACCAATGGGGAGCAAAGTGATAAAGTTGTCGATGTTATGAAGGTTGGTGTTTTTGGAGCTGGCGGTGTAGGAGGATATTTTGGTGCTCGGCTTGCGCAGGCTGGTGCAAGTGTCCATTTACTAGCGCGCGGAGCACATCTAGCAGTTCTTCGTGAAAAAGGCATTCGGGTCGTTAGTGACAACGGTAGTATTGATTCTAAACTCTTAGCAACAGACGATCCGGAAGAAATTGGGGCGTGTGATTTTGTGCTTTTTTGTGTCAAATCGACAAATACTCGCGAAGCAGCCGAAGGCTTAAAACCCTTGTTAAAAGAAGAGACAGCCGTTGTCTCTCTCCAAAACGGAATTGACAATGAGCAGAAGATAGCGGAAATCATTGACGAAACTCATGTGGTCGGAGGTCTTGCTTATATTCTTTCAACTATCTCAGAGCCCGGAGTGATTCGTCACGAAGGAACACTGGCTCGTGTAGTGATGGGTGAGATGGACGGTAGAAATAGTCAGCGCCTGCAGTGGTTATCGAATTTATTTACTAAAGCAGATGTTGACAACGCAATATCTGATGCAATAGATGTTGATTTATGGCGCAAATTTGCCATGATTTGTGCGACGGCGGGGATGACGTCGGCAATCCGTTTGCCTGTGGGAGAGATTCGCGAATCGGTTGAGGCACTTGTTATGTTCCGACGAATTGTCGAAGAAGTAATAGCCCTGGCTTTAGCTCTAGGGATAGCACTTCCCAAAGATACCGTTGAAAATATTATGGAGAGCGTTCCAAAACTGCCCGCGGAGTGGTATTCGTCTCTTCATTACGATATGACGCATGGCAAACCTATGGAATTAGAGGCACTTCATGGCACTGTTATCAGGTTGGCTAGAAAACATTCGGTGTCAGTACCTATGAGTGAGGCGATATATGGAATTCTCGATCCATGGGCTAGACGTAAGGGCCATAAAGTGTGAAACGCATCTGCACTCTGCGAGTTGGTCTTGCGAGACAAGATGCGATTGTGAAATATGTTAGGGTATTCTGATAGTTAATGATGGTTTCATAAACAATTGTAGGAGAGAGAAGATATGAAGAGGATCTGGCTCGTTGGTTTTTTGCTTTTGATAGCAACGGCCTTAATTGCGCACCCACATTTTCAGAAAACAACGACTGCTAAGCTATCGGAAGATGTTGAAGTGAGCTTAACAATCGTTACGGTACCTGCAAACATGGATCATGTTGCACAAATAAAAACAGGTGGTTTTGCATCGCCCGGAAGACCGAAATTTAAGGCAAGTACGAACATTACTGCGGGCTCCTCAAATATTGCTGCGGGAACATACACTATAGGTGTGGTGAAGAATGGTGCAGATGACTGGACGATGGTACTTGCCCCTGGAGAACTCAGCTTTGGAGAAGTACCGGACATGTCTCAAGTAATCAAGCTCGATTCTGAATTTTGGACTAGACCGAAACCAGTTGAGCACCTTGTTGTCGACGTTATTCCGGGGGAAAGCCAGTTCGAGGGGAAAGCAGTTATTTTGTTGGGTTTCGGTACTATGTGGTTACAGGGACTTATTAACTAGAAACCTATTTGTATTATTTTGAAGGAGCAGTTGTTTTCTGCTCCTTCAACACCATCGAGAGAATAATACAAAGGGTTACATTAATAGCCCATCCAATTACGCCTCTGTGAATACCGGCGACGTTGCTCAGTCCTGCTGCGGCCAAGGCAGAAGCGATAAGTGTTCCTGTAATCATTCCAACTAACGTTGCACGGGAGTGAAGTCTGCTCCACATTGCGCCGAGCATGAATACTGGAGAAGCTTGAATAAGAATCTCCATCTTCAGCTCTGTCAGACCCCAGAGTGTTACGCGTGGAGAAAATGCCACCAGTGCAATAATTGTGAGGACAATCCACGAAATTTTCTTACCAATAGAGGTGATACGCTCCTCAGGCGCTCCGGCAAGCCAAGTTTTTCCGAGAAAATCTTTCGACAAGATTGAGGATAGACTTAATAAAACGGAATCGGCTGTCGACATGATCGCTGCAAGCGTGCCAGTTACAACCAATACCGCCATTATGTAAGTCCATGTCGAAGACTGTGCCCATTCATGAAGTAGCATTGGCATAATTTGATCTGCAGCAACACCATCCAGAGTCGTGAAGCGACGAAAACCAACGAGACCAGCAAGCACGACAACTGGCATAGTGAGTAAAGGCATGAAGATCATAAAGGAAAGGGACTGTTTGAGTGCTCGTGTGCTTCGAGCTGCGTAAATACGCTGAATTGCTTGAGGATAGATCGATCCAGAGAAGCCAATGAGTATAACGGTTGAAACCCAACGTGTAGTTACTTCAGCCGAAGGAATCGCAGTTTTGTCTGGAGCGTGTTGGTTCAACCATTCGGTAAGAGCTTGCCAATGAGAGGGTCCAGGTGCGACGGCATAGATGAGTCCAGTCAATCCAATAAACAACATTGATCCCTGAATAATATCGGTCCATGCAACAGCACGAAGTCCCCCGAGTGTTTCATAAACGATGATGACAATTAATAGAATAAGAACCCCGACCCAGTACGGGACAAGGTTTCCCGATATTCCAGCTACAACATGGCCCATGGCCATAAGCTGTGCGAGTAAATAATTTCCTATAGAAATGACAAGAAGTAGGTTTGTTAGTAAGGATAACGTTTTTGAATTAAATCTATAATCGACCCAATCTCCAGGTGTAACGAATCCTTCTCTTCTTCCGACTCGTTGCAGTCTAGGGGCATAAAGAAGATACCCAACAACAATAGCCATCATAAAGCTGATGCTCATAATCCATGCGTAGCCAAGTCGGGAAGCTTCTGCGGGATAGCCCACACCGGTATTACCACTGTATTGAGTAGCGTAAAGAGTTAAGAGCATCACGAGTGGTCCGAGACTTCGACCAGCTAGGTAGAAATCACTCAGAGAATCACTTTTCCTTTTTGTTTTTGCAAGCACTCCTACACCGATCATCATAAGGAGGTATGCTCCGGTGAAAACAATAGCGCCGACACCTAAGGATAAAGAATTCATTCTTGGTCACCCCAATAGAAGTGGATGACGAATACTGTAAACAAAGCAATACTGAGTGTAGCCAAAAAAGAAATGCTTACCCACATAGGGAACCCGAACCAAATTGTTTGGCCAAACTCTTGTGGTAGATACCAGGGAATAGCTGCGGCAAACAAAGTGACATAAACAGCCCAGATCCAAGGTTTGGAATTTGGTTCTCTCATCGAATTCTCTGAGGAGAAGTGTAAACGGAGGTTGTGCTGTTAACCAAGTGGTGTCTGGTAAAGATAGTCAAAGATTGAGTGAACAATGGTTCTTTGAACTTGGCTAAGGTTGTTATTGTACTTGATGTTGTTAGTCGATCGAAGCGTTTTAGTTTTCGTTAATAGCGGAATACTATAGTTCATTGTAGGGTAGTCGTATTATGACCCGAAGGCCATGGTTGTTTGATCCATCCTCAAGAATAAGTTTTCCATTGTGTAGTTCGACAACTGCAGAAACTAGGCTCAGTCCCAAACCAGAGCCAACGGTGGTACGACTTTTGTCGAGACGATAGAACCGGATGAGTACCTGTTCTCGCTCGCTTTCTGGAATGCCAGGTCCATCATCGGCTATTATGATTTCAATATACTGATTTAAACTTCTGAGAGCGATTTCGATTTGGCCGTTGGGGGGGCTGTGTTTCAGTGCGTTGTCTACCAAATTGGCCACAGCCTGAAAAATCATGTCGCGGTCACCGCATAGAGTGATCCCTGGCGAATTATGAAGGAGCAGTTTTTTGTCTCGTTCTTCCAGTAAGGGCTGATAGAGGTCTGCAACATCGTCGATTAATGCTGTTAAGTTGATATCCCCAAAAGCAGATCTTCGTTCACCGGACTCGATACGCGCAATACGTAAGAGGGCTGCGAATGTGGCAAGAATTTCATCAGCTTCTTCGGCAGCTTTGTCGGCATCTTCAGAGTTTGTAGACTGTCGTAAATATTCCAAGCGTGTTTTTAATCTCGATAACGGAGTTTTAAGGTCATGGGCGATATTGTCGGATACTCGACGCACACCTTCTACTAATTTTTCAAACTCTGAAAGAGTTCGGTTGAGTTTTTCTACTAGTTCTTCAATGTCACTACCTTTAGATTCGGTCGGAATGCGACGAGTAAGATCTCCTTTAATGATTCCATCTATAGCTTCGTTAATGGCTCCGATGCGGCGAAGTCGGCTACGAGTCATTACAAACCCACCTAGTAGGGCTAAGAAAACAGTCATTGCTAATCCCCAACTTAAGATATAAGCCAAGCGCTTTCTCATTAGATCAAGTTCGTGCATGTCACGACCAACTAACAGATGAAAGCCACTGGAAATAAAAAAGGATTTTGAACGAACAGTGTGTTTCGGTTCTTTTCCTGTAATATTTAGTTCGAAGTTAATCCATCCTTTTTCGTCAGGGTTCACTCTTGGCCAACGGTCGAGGTTTCCGGCAATAGGGGTATAGAAACCATCGGTGAGTAAGTAGATCGATGGTCCTCCCCACTTTTGCCCGCCGATACGGGTCTGGATGGAGGTGGTAAGCCCTGAAAGTCCACTTGCTCGGTAACTTTCGTCAAGCCCAACTATCTCAGCTTCAATTGTCTCATCTGCCTGGCGTTGCATATAAGACGCTGTAGACAAGTAGATAAATAGAAGAAGTACTATAGATGAGAAACCGAAAAGAGCACCATAACTAAGCGCTAGCCGGAAAGCAGAACTACTAAGGAGCTTTTTTAGGTGCACGAAGGATGTATCCTATTCCACGAACAGTATGGATAAGTGGGTAATCGAAGCCCTTATCAATTTTTCCTCGAAGGCGGCTCACATGAACGTCAATGACGTTCGTCTGAGGGTCAAAATGGTAATCCCAGACTTTTTCGAGAAGCATGGTTCTGGTTACGACCTGACCTTGATGTCGAAGAAGCTGTTCGAGCAAGCGCATCTCTCTTGGCTGAAGTGAAATAGATTTTCCGGATCGACTCACAGTGTGTGAGAGCAAATCGACACGAAGATCGCCAATTTCCAGTGAGGTTTCCGGTACTTCTCTCTCTCTGCGGCGGGCAAGGACTTCGAGTCTGGCGATTAGTTCTGAAAAGGCAAAAGGTTTGACAAGGTAGTCGTCACCGCCTTTACGTAAACCTTCAACTCGGTCGTCTACTTCGCCTAAAGCGCTCAATATTAACACGGGAGTTTTCTGTCCCTCTGCGCGAAGTGTTTGAATGATTGACAATCCATCCAGTTCGGGCAGCATTCGGTCGACAACGATGGTGTCGTATGACTCTTCCAAGGCTAGAAACAAGCCATCCTTGCCATTATTAGCCTTGTCTACTAAGTGCCCATTTTCACTTAACCCCTGTGCAATAAATTTCAGTGTGTTTTTGTCATCTTCTATAACTAGAACGCGCAAAATTATTACTCCAGGAAATAGGCAGAGCAAAAGAAGAAACTCCTGAACATCAAGAGTTTATTCTAAACCTTAAGCAAAGGGGATAGCGACGAAGTGCACCCGCCCACCCCGTAAGACCTGGAGTAGTACGCTTGTCCGGCCGGAACCCTGAGCAATTTCAATGGCATCTATCGTTTCTGCAGATGAATTAACAGCAGAACGATTGACCATTAATACGACATCACCTTGTCGAAGGCCACTTGTTGCTGCAGGACTCCCTCGCCTAACACTTGTTACTATTGAACCGTTAATATTTTTTGAGATTTGAAAAGATTGTCTAGAAAACGAATTTAGTTCAGAAAAGGTGAGTCCGAGAGTTGCGTTGGTATCGGTGTTGCGCTTTCTAGCTACAGTAGTTTGCTCTGGTACGTGACCAACGGTAATGGCAAGCGTTCTGTATTGATCGTCTCTCCAGATTCGAAGCTCAATTTCTTCATTGGGCAATGTCGAAGCAACTTTACGTACAAGTTCTTTTATATGCTTTAGTGCAATCCCATTAATCGAGACGATGATGTCGCCTGGAAGAAGGTCGCTATTGTCTGCTGGGCTATTGGGAACAACGCTCGCGACAATAACACCGTTGTTGTCGTTGAAACCTAGGCTACCAGCTATTGCTTTGTTGACTTGCTGGGCTGAAATACCTAGCCAGCCCCGGTTGATACCACCAGACCGGCGCAGCTCACTAATAATGATTTGTGCCATTGCTGAGGGTATGGCGAACCCAATACCTACATTGCCGCCATTTGGTGAATAAATAGCTGTGTTGATGCCTATGACTTTTCCAGACAGATTGAACAATGGTCCTCCTGAGTTTCCTCGATTGATCGGGGCGTCGATCTGGAGAAAATCATCGAACGGCCCAGATTGAATATCTCTTCCGCGAGCAGAAATAATTCCGGTAGTTGCTGAGCCGCCAAGTCCAAAAGGATTTCCAATTGCGACTACCCAGTCTCCAACACGGGTTTTCTCTGAGCTGCCGAACTCGGCATATGGGAGAGGCTTCTCGGAATCGATCTTGACAACCGCCAGGTCAGTCTTTGGGTCCGTACCTATTAGCTCTGCAGTATATTTAGTGCCGTCGTTTAGTGTGACTACGATTTCGGATGCGCCATCGACTACGTGATAATTCGTGGCTACATGACCGTCTTCATCGATTATAAAACCAGAGCCCATTCCATCATTTTTTTCACGATCGATACCAAAGTTGTGGTTTTCGAAAAAACGATGTAGAAAATTCTCATAGCCTGAAAAGTCTGAGCCTTTAGAACTGCCGTTGTTTGGAGTTACCGAAGAAACAGCTATGTTGACTACAGCAGGCTGGACGGACTCAATGACATCTGCAAGGCTTGTGGGTAAGGTATGGAGTTCATCAGTGGAGTTCCCTTTATATGAAGCTGCATGTGCAAAAGGTGAGAGCACAAATTGACAAATTCCAGAAATACTCGTAGAGAGTAACGTCGCAATCAGTAGTGACTTCATTTTTTACTCACTTTCGGAGAATTTTGTTGTTTCGACATAGTTCCATGTAATTGATCTTCATTGACCTGATTGTAGACGGTGTACTCTTTCCAATACCTTAACGGAGCATTAAAGATTCGTAATGTAGTGATTACAAAAAACAAGCTGAAACTAAACGCTTAGCTTTGAAAAAGCTATTTTCTTTGGTTTCTAGAGTTTGTCAGTGGTGCCTTGATCGCACTGTTTTGGAGAGGACTAATTAGTCGAATATAACTTAACCTTGCGGCGAGAGCCTACGACACTCACCGCAAGGTTGAAAGTTTTATCTATTCTTCAGCATCTGTGTTTAACGAAAAAGTCTGCACTTCATTTAAATATGGAACCCTGATGTCAGCGTTTACTAACAGCGTTTGGAGTTTCTCATAAGTTTGGTTCGCGGTTGCCAGGTCACCCACTTTCATTGAGGCGCGTGCAAGTCCGAGAAGTGACGCTGTTCGGTTTGGAGTGCGTGTAAGTGCTAATCGGAACAACTCGATAGCCTTATCGTATTTTCCAGCCTTCAAGAGAAACTCTCCATAGAGTTCGTGAGAAGGCTTGATTGGACTGGTAGGGCCGGATGGAGGGTCTTGTTTCTCTTCTAGCAAAGAAGCTTTTTCTACTTGCTTTAGAGCCTCCTCTGTCTGACCACGAGCCATTGCCACCGATCCTTTTAGCTCGTGTTTAATAATGGAGAGATAATTAGCTTGATAAGTTTTCTTTTCTTCTTCCGCTATGCTGATGAGTTTTGAAATATGGCTTACAGTTTGTTCAGCTCGGTCGATGTTGTTTGCTTTACCTGCGGCTAGTCCGATTGCAAGAAGCATGTCAGCGTGCGCGTTTCCATAACGGCCTTCTCCTGCTACTGGCTTTGGTAAGGGGCGTCCGTCATCTGTTTCCTGTGCAAGAAGGTAACGAGCTTCCATAATTTCGGCATACCATGCAAGCCGAGCGTCCTGGGTCTCTTTTGCCGCTGCCTCAACAATATTAATTGCTGCTTCAATTTGATCCCAAACACCTAACTGAGCATTTGCGTATGCACGCCACTCCAGTGAGTGGTAGTCTTTTTTTGCGATCGAAAGATTTTTTTTCTCAACCCACTTAGAAGAAGCGTCGAAGGCTTCCAGATTTGATTGAGCGACTCGATCCCACATGCCGTGCTGTAAAAAAATATGAGATGGCATGTGCAGCGCGTGTGAAGCTTCTGGAGCAATCTGAGCATATTTTTCGGCTGCTGGGAGAGCAAGAGGCGCATGTTCGGGGTCGTCGAATGAGTGGATTACGAAATGCGCAGCTCCCGGATGGTTTGGATATTTTGTGAAAAGGTCTAAAGCTATCGCCCCTGCTTTCATCTGTCTGGAAAATCCTTGGTCCCCCCGGCGGACCGTTCCCAGTATCGAAAGTGCATGCAATGTAGCTACCTCAGTGGCCTTTGGGTAACGAACTCTCATTGCGGCCATGTGTTTTTCGTAGGCTTTATCTCGAGCAAGCTTGTCGCCTTCCCCATATAGAATCTCTACTCCTTTCATAAACTCTTGTTCTCGTTCAGTAGGAGTTTTCTCAAGGCGTTCTTTGCGTGTTTTACCGAATCGACGGAGAATTTGGCGGGCGGATGCGATGTCTTGCTCTGCCCAAAGAGGATGATTGTGGCTCATTGCCTCTCCCCAGTAAGCAAGTGCGAAGTCAGGATCAAGCTGTTGTGCTTGTTTGAATTCATCAGCACTTTCGTCAAACCAAAAGTTGTGGAGTGCTGCTACGCCTCGTAAAAAAGCTTCTTGTGCTCTAGGAGCTCCTGAATTTGGGAAAACTATGTTCCCGATGTTTGTACTCGATTGCTTGGGTGTCATTGCTATCGTAGGTACAGTGATTAGAAAGGCAATAAATACTTTTCGAATCTTTTTCATCTGACGCCAACCGTCCTTTCTATCCTAATTACTTAAGTGTTTTTTTGGAGAGGTTAAATAGCCGTCTTTTTGATT
Organism: uncultured Acidobacteriota bacterium; assembly: GCA_964518945.1. Classification (GTDB taxonomy): domain Bacteria; phylum Acidobacteriota; class Vicinamibacteria; order Marinacidobacterales; family SMYC01; genus CAZFLB01. Next base: position 15,476 of record CAZFLB010000323.1, read on the forward strand.
CAGGTAAAAATACCGCTCATCGAGTTACGAATCAAATCCACTTTGTGTCTTTTTTCCTTCCGTGGCACTAAAAAATTCCACCTTCAGCACTTAAGTTATTTCAATTTCACGAACTTTCCAAAACTTAGAGATCCAGATTGCCCAGAAGGTGCCAGGTATAAATACTAAAGCACTCATAAGTGTTAAAAGAAAAGGAATGCCGACCGTAATTTGTTCGAGAGCCCATCCTGTTGTACCTGCGCTTAGCGCCATACACAGAGTGGCCATTGCATATTCAGTTGCGAAAATTCTTCCCCTGATATGCTCAGGTGTATTGTTTAAGAGTAGTTGAGTAGAAAAAACCCATAATGTGCCCCCTCCTAAAGCGCGCACAAAAATTCCTAACAGTATCGCAGTTAGGCTGTGAACAGTTGATGCAATAATGAGCCCTATCGCCATCATAACGTACGATGCTAGGATCGCTCTGCATAATGGTTTATTAGAATCTCCAGTAAACAGGCGAGCCAAGATAGGACCAAATCCTGATCCTAGGCCGACTGCAGCATACATCATGCCTAGGGTAAAGCCACCTCCTTCTCCAAAAACAAAAAGATCTTTTGCAATGGCGACTTGAATGACTTCGTAACCTCCCACCACCGTAAGAGTAAGGGCCGATTTGTGAAGTGCCACAATAAGGATGTCTCGGTTCTTATAGAGGTAGTGAAGTCCTTCGAGATATTCACGAGAAGCACTGCTAACGTTCTTTTTACTAAGGGAGAGATGATTCGGAGAGTATTGAACCTTGGATATGAAGATTGCAGAAAATATGAATGTCAAAGAATCAGTGAGAAATGCTAAAGGGGCACCCCAATTGCCAGCGACTAGACCTCCTATTGCTGCTCCTAGTGACAGCATAACCGACCAGGTGGTTCCAGTAATTGTGTTTGCGGTCCCAACCTCATTTGGTAACACTATGTCTGGAAGGATGGCGTTGCGCGTAGGGTAAAAGACACCGTGCATCGCGAGTTGAACAAATGTCAGTAAATAGAAAAGCCAAAGCTGTTCGGATGATTGTATAAACAGGAATCCAAGCACGACGATGGCTCTGACAATGTCGCTGAAAATGAGGATCCACTTTCGGTTGTAACGGTCTGCAGCCACACCTGCGAAAGGGCTAATGAGAAACGGTGCAAGCATTCTGACGACAAAGAAAATTCCGATGGACATACCCGATCCAGTTAGTTCTCCGAGTAGTGTCGCTGATGCTATAAGGGTGAACCAATCGCCAAATAAACTAATAACTTGACCAAACCAAAGATTGCGAAAGTTTGCGTTGTCATTAATTAGCTCACGGTATCCTGAGGATCCTTGCTTTACGCGCAAGGTAGAATTCTAACAGGGTGGAAACTAATTAGCGTCGATGATGCCAACAGCTCTAACGATTGTTTATACGTCGATAAAACTCCAGGAAAGGCTTTGACACCTGCACGGCATCGCGATAGTCTCTTTCCTGTAGAGTGTAGTTTTTTCTCTACCTGTTCCAGCAGTGACCATAGGGTGGAAATACCGAAGCTCTTTGGACTTTTTCGTTGTTGTCAGTGCGAGGTCTACACAATACCCCGGCTTAGGCCGGTTGAATATTATGGAAAGGAGGTAGACCTAGCATGGCAGAAGGCACTGTGAAGTGGTTCAACGATAGCAAGGGTTTTGGCTTCATTCAACGTGAAGATGGCCCTGACGTTTTTGTTCACCACTCAGCTATACAAGGTACGGGCTTTAAATCGCTCCAAGAAGGTGAGCGAGTTGAGTTCGAAATTACTCAGGGACCGAAAGGTCCTCAGGCAGCGAATGTAAAGACTGTCTAGTAAGCCTTTGTAAAACGTAATGACCCCGTCGTCTGTTGTGGGCGGCGGGGTTTATTTTATTTTCTATCGTATTGCCAGCGACTCCGTTGTTATTGCTGATGCGAAATATTTCTATTAGCCCACTAAGAAGGGTTGGAATTTGCTTTGATGGATTAGGGGCTGACAACTAAATTCTATTTAGATGTAATCCCTTTGAAGAGGAAGTAAGGTTTGTACTTTCAGTCAATAATCGTTTTTGTTTTTTGCTGCACGATATTTACAAGTGCTTAAATTCGACATGACATAATAGATGCTTCTGTGAAGCCTGTTGATACATTAAGAAACGTT
>CAZFLB010000324.1:0-14783 GCA_964518945.1 uncultured Acidobacteriota bacterium
AGGAGTGACTGAAAAAATAAAAGGCAGCAATAAAAGCCAATTCTCATTAGTCTTCTAAGAACAGCGTTGGTGTAGGCAAAACGTTTTTTCCACCACCCAAACTCACCGTCCAGGTCTGACCTTGGGATACAGGATGCGCTCCGGTCAGTGCTCCCGTCGTAACGATCTCACCTGCCTGGAGTTTTTCTGCCTCTGGCTGACTCTCTAGGAGGGTCACAAGCCAATCTATCGCAATCGCTGGCCCTCCTAACACATTGCTTCCTACCCCAGAAGCAATCTCTGCTCTATTGCAAAACAACATTACTTCAAGATTTGTAAGTTCACTGACTAATCCAGGAGTTGCCGAAACTCTATCTCCTATCAAAAGAGCTCGATGTAAACCGAAATCCGCAACAGCATCGGCAGAGCTAAAATCCCAATTTCCAAAATGGCTCTGAACTATTTCATATCCTAGTGCTATCCACTCAAACTGAAGTGGAGTCACTGAAGCAAGTTGAAAAACAACCTCGATCTCTAAACGAGGAGCTACAGCACCTGCCAGAGAGTGGCTCAAGGACCCCGATTCCTCCGAGAAAACAGTCTCATCATAGATCGGTGCCCATATTGGCTCCGTAAGACCTAATTCAGACCATATCGATTGGTTCGTTAAACCAAGCTTTCGACCTATTCTCTGATAGCCATCCGCTCGAAGTAAACGATCGAGTTCTCTTCCTACCTCGTAGGCTGCTTTCAAATCAAAAGCAGGTTCATTTACAGAAAACGAAGATACTGTTCCAGCACCAGCTCTCGCCATCAACAAAGCTCTTGCTTTTGCGCTAGTTTGAAGCACTGTCTTTACCTAACCACTGTGAAAACCATTCCAAGTTTCTATTCATTGCGTCACGGATGTGACTTGGCTCACGCAGGCCGTGCGGCTCCCGTGGATAAATCACCATTTCAGTATCAACCCCATTTCGTTTAAGAGCGCGGTAAAAAGTAGTCCCTTGAGACAACGGAACTCGAACATCCTCTGCGCCGTGCTGAATGAGACTGGGAGTTGTTGCGTTACGAACAAAATTTTCGGGTGCATGACGCAGATAATTCACGTCATCACCAGGCCTGCCTCCAAAATAAGCCTCAGCGAAATCCGGAATATCAGTCACTCCGTAAAAGCTGTAAGGGTTAGTGACTGGAGCACCGATAGAAGCTGCTTTAAAGCGGTTCGTGTGTGTCACAATCCAAGATGTCATATAACCACCATAACTCCAACCCATAACACCCATACGTTCATCATCTACAAGACCACGGTCAATTAACAAATCAACTCCGGCTAGGATATCCTCGAAGTCACCAAACCCCCAATCCTGAAAGTTAGACTTTCGGAAAGATTCACCGTAGCCACCAGAACCTCTTGGATTTGGCATAAAAACAAGATATCCAACTTCAGAAAATGCATGAATAGGGTACACACCACGGCGTGGCCTAAAGGCATATTCAAAAACACCTGCCGGACCACCGTGAATAACGAGAAGTAGCGGATATTTCGTCCCCTCTTCAAAACCAACGGGCTTAACTAACAACCCCTCTAGAGTTAAACCGTCGCGTTCGTAGGTGAGTATTTCAGTACGCCCCACTGCATTATCATTGTAACTGACGTTGAGCATCGTTAGTTGTTTTGGTACTGCATCGCCTCCAACCTCATACACTTCAGCAGGGGTATGGGCATCACTTGCAGTTACAACTAGTCTTCCTTTCGAAAACAAATCAAATGAGTTGACCACTTTAGATTCGTCAAACGAAGTAACTACTTCGCTAGTTCCATGCCCTACATCAACTGCATAGATCCTTCGTGAAGTTCGGTTCGGCGCAATCACATAAATAGTTTCTCCATCGCTCGACCACCTTAAAGGCGCGGTAACCCTTTCATCAATTGCAGACGAAACATCGCTTAGCTCTGTTCCTTCCCTTTTTACAACTGACACACCATAGTTACCAATCCAGTCTGCGTTCCCTTTCATCGTAACAAAGGCTATCTTGGTTCCATCTGGAGAAATCTTAGGATCGCGATCCATCCCTGGACGAGTTACAAGATCTCTAACAAGTCGGCTTTCTAAATCAAACACTTTCAAATCCGAGTGCAGCCTTGCATCAGGGACACTTGGTGTCGGCTGTATCGATAGTGCTACCCACGTAGCATCAGGAGATATGTCAAAACTATTGATATGAAAGTCTTTCTCTGTAAGTAACTCAGGGTTTACACTACTCCAATCAAATCGATAAAGTCGCGCAAAAGCATGTTCGGCACCGACTTCCAGAACATCACGATCCTTCAATTCGTCCAGCATCGTAAAAATAACGCCTTTTCCATCTGGCAACCATTGAAAGTTCGTCACATCACTTATCGAATTAAAGAGCCTATGAGCCTCTCCTCCTCTCAAGTTAAGACGCCATATTTCGGCAGCGCCACCTCGATCTGACAGAAAAAGCAGTTCTCCTCCATTCGGAGAAAAACGGGGGTGCCAATCTCGATGTCCGGACACCGTAAGCTGAGAGCTCAAACGACTTTTTGCATCAACAAGCCATAAATTTGAGTCAAGCACGTTGGTCTCAAAGTTCGGATGCGTAGCAACTACCACCACCGTATTTCCATCTGGCGAGACTTGTATTTCGCCAAGTGTTCGATATCTTAGAATTTGCTCTATCGAAGCTGACTCCACTACAACCGCTAGAGCTACAATCAGAACCGCACGTGACAGTAATCGTCTTTTCATTCCATTACCACCCAATCACATAACTATCACCTGAAGGACTTACACCGCCCATAAGCGCACCTGAATTAGGATCAATCAAGATTGCTTTGACAGAACCTACACCACGCCTTTGACGAATCTCCAGATCGTGCCCATATGCAGCAAGAGCTTCCAGTACATGTTGTGGTAAATCTTCTGGAACAGCAAGCTTATTAGCCTCGTCATGTGGCCAAAACGAACTTTGAAAATAGCTACTGATAACAGCAGGTGCTTCCAACGCTTCCTGGACATTCATATCAAATTCGATCAAGTTCAAGAAAAATTGAGGCTCGGTTTGAGGCTGAGTATCTCCTCCTGGGGTACCGAAAGCCATAAAGGGCTTGCCATCCTTCAAAACCAGTGCAGGATTTATCGTATGCCGAGTTCTCTTACCTGGTACTAAAACATTAGTATGGTCTGGATCTAGAAAGTAGTACACCATGCGGTTGTTCATAAAAAAACCACTTTCCCCGGCAATAAGCCCGCTGCCAAACCCACTACATAAACTTGAAGTGATCGACACCATATTGCCAACATCATCGATAACTGCAAGGTAAGTTGTTAGCCGCTTATCAATGCCATCGTCAGGAAATACTTGATTTACGAAAGAACGCGCTGAAGCGTAATTCACTACGTCAGAAGAATGACCCGTCGGTATAGCCATCGGGTTGCCGTAAGGAATCTTTCCATCCATCGCCTGATTTGGTTCAATTAGATCACGCCTTATGGCTGCATATTGCTTGGAAAGTAGTCCGTCGATAGGAATCGGTGGTACAAAACGAGGATCCCCCAAATATTTATCTCTATCTGCAAAAGCAAGTTTCAAAGATTCGGTTATCAAGTGTAGATACGGCGCACTGTTATGACCCATGTATCTCAAGTCAAATTCTTCGAGAATATTCAGTGCTTGAAGCAAGACATGGCCTTGCGAGTTTGGCGCTGCCTCATAAACCTCATACCCTTTGTAGTTAACATGGATGGGCTCGTCTTCGTGTGCCTTATACTTGGCCAGGTCAGCAGCGCTCAAAACACCACCTTTACTCTGAATAAACTCAGCATAGTTCTGCGCAACCTCTCCCTCATAAAAGACTCGTCTTCCTTTCAAAGCTATAGCCTCTAGCGTCGCTCCATAGCCCTTTTGGACTACAATCTCTCCAGCTTTTAGCGGACGGCCATCCCGAAACCAAACTGCTTTTGTTGAATCAAATTCTCCCAACTTTTCCTCTGAACGTTTAAGGATACTTGCAATACTGTAGGAAACCGGAAATCCGTTCTTAGCAATATCAATTGCCGGAGCAAAAACTTCGGCATATGAAAGTGTTCCGTAATTTTCCAACGCAAGACCGATACCATCGACAGCTCCTGGAACATCGGATGCAAGTGGACCAGCATCAGGAATGCCACCTTTCGATCGATAAAGTTCGGGCGTAGCTTTGGTCGGAGCTGGGCCTGTAGCATTGATAAATTTCACCTCACCAGTTTCAGCTAGGTAAATCATCACAAATGCATCACCGCCAATTCCAGTCATCGCCGGCTCAACAAGCCCTTGCATGGTCCATGCCGCTACCGCAGCATCAACGGCATTACCACCTTTTTCGAGTATCCGCATTCCTGCCATAGAGGCCATGGGATGGCCAGACGCAACCATCCCGTGGTTTGCCATAACGACAGGTCGCCATGCAGTATTCTGAACAGCGGCCAGCGGCGAGCTCAAGAGAATGACAACGAATATTACTAATCTAGTTTTCTTTTCTCTCATTTTTTTTCTCCATACCCTGTAAAAACCCAGTCCCCCTTTTCAGGGTTCCCAAATACCTTTCTCCTCCATTAGAGCTTCGATCTCTGCTGGCTCAATTGGCGACATCCCTGTTAACCACTCATAACCTTCTTCCGTAACAAGAACAACGTCTTCGAAACGGATCGAGTACTCGTCTTGCTGCACGGTCCATTCGATGACAAAGCACATCCCCGGTTCCCAAGGAATATCGTAAAAACCAACATCATGAATTTCCATGCCAACGAAATGACTAATACCAAAATGCACTGTTTTATCACCCAGACCCATCTCTCCCATCAGACGATCCTTTAAGGCCTGGCTTTCCCGAAAAGTACCTCCTGGTCTTACTGCAGCAATGAGTTCTTTTTGAATGCGAGTGACAATCTGGGCAGTGCGCCTTTGTTCAGAAGTATATTTCCCTGTGACTGGAATGCTGCGGACAAAATCCGAAGTTTGATGACCATACTCAGCACCAATGTCGTAACTGATAATGTCACCTCGCTTGACTGGCCAGGGTCCCACACGACGGCGAGTACCAATAGGCCATTCTCGTTCGCCACGCGGGCGAGGCGGACCGGTAATAGTAACGTTGGTTCGAAACGATGGCGCAGCATGTTCATATTCAAAAACGAAGTTCACGATCGCCGCAATCTGTTGCGAAGTCATCCCAACTCGAACAGCTCGTGCAGACTCCATAAACGCTTTAACCGTAATTTGAGAGGCTTTTCTCAATAATGTTATTTCAGCCTCATCATGAATCATACGGAGGCGGTTCAAAATGTCAGATGAGTCGCGCATATCCACTTCTGGAGAAAAATAACGGATCTTGTTAGCAACATCGAGTCGTTCCGGAGGTGTTTCCGCTAGATTCAAAAACCGTTGGTAGTTAAAGTAAATGATCTTTTCAGTACCAAGTGCACGTGACAGATCAGTAGAAACAGGTTTGATACCCCTTTGCCACGTTCTTAATAGTGAGTAATCTGACAAGCTATTCGAAAGATCCTCCAAGAATCGCTCGTAGGTAAAAACATGTTTTATTCCTGTCTTATCACGTATTTCGTCAACATCTTGAGAGGTATATAAAATTTCTTTGAAAGTTTCGGCAGCCGGGGAAATAACAAGTGCACTGGTAAAGGCGTCGATTCCGTCTAGCCCTGTTAAATATATAAAATCATGTAAATCAGAATGAGGCACAAAAAACTCGTAAATAAAATTCTGATCCTTTTTAGCAGCGACAACAATGCCTAACCCTCCTTCCATAGCTTCAGCAAATTTCGCACGTCGTGTTTGAAAAATTTGTCTGTCACCAATGGTCAGGTCTTGAGCTTGTCCAAAAGTCGTAAAGGTCAAGATCACAAGTAAGAGAAATTGACATCTCATATCACAACTCCACCGCAATGTTTTGGACTTCGCGCCATCCCTTAATTGAGACTGCACGATTGTGTTATCTGAATTCGATCTTAATCTTGATTACTAGTGCCTTCTGGTCTTGGAATGATCGGAAGTGTAATACGCGACAAATGATTTGCATCATGATAAATCGTATTGGTTGCTATTATTGGTGGTTGATCCTCGTTCATTTCTCGCCCTGTATTACCATTGGGATACCACTTAGGAAAGCTACTGCTAGTAATGGTTAGTCGGATACGGTGCCCCATTTTGAAAAGATTGGCAAAAGGATACACTTTGATTTCAAATTCATATACTGAACCAGGATTCATCAGTACTGGTTTTTCATCACCTTCCCGATACCTCGCACGTAAAATATTTTGACGGAGAATTTGAGAGTAACCATTGGGATGCACATCTGAAACAGTGACAACCCAATCCGTATCAACAGCAGTTGAAGAAGCGAAAAAATGCACCATTGGACGGCCTGTCACTTCCATACTCTGCTTGAGAGGTTCTGTTGTAAACGTCAAACTAAGTCGGTCAGACTCTCGATGGTCGCGAGCACCGTTTGGTTGGACAAAAAGATCGCCACCAATAGAGGGAACAGGGTGACGGGGGTCGTACACATAGCTCCCCGGAGTTTCATTAGATGGTTTTTCCAATTGGAGAGAACCATCGTTCAAAGAATCAATCGATTGAGACTTTGTCCCACTTAGATAGTAGTCTGTCATTATTGCCCGAGATAGAGGGAATTCTTGCTCGTCACGCCATACATTTTCACCCATGACAAAAATCTGTACGGGCGCCTCTTCCATTATTCCGTTGTTGATACCCTTAAGATGGTAATCAAACCAGCGTTTCCGCAACGCATCATAATCAATACCTGCAGAGTGACCAAAATCGATATCACCAATCAAAGAGGTTCCTCTAGAACCAGACCCATGAGTCCAAGGCCCTATGTAAAGTTTTTGTCCGTTAGTAGCCCTAGGACCTCCTGTTGTTCGGATACCGTTATAGTGCTTAACCGTGCCATGAACATGGCGGTCGTACCATCCGCCAAAATGAAAGATGGGTACATCAATTTCTGTCCAATGCTCATTTATGGCAATCATCCGCCAAAAATCGTTGTAGTAAGGATTGTCAATAAGGTCCTGATACATTTCAGAAAACATCGTGACATTAAATGTTCTACCAGTTTCCTGCTTTCTGTCATACCAACGGTTCCATGAATCGGCTGTACCTAAATAACCCGAATGCCCCGGCACATTCTCCACTAACGGTTTCGACAATTCTCGCTGACTGAGCAACCAAGTCGGCATAATCATATGAAGAGGCCCGCCAGCATAATAAATATCTTTATAAGGATTTGTTGCGAACTCCCCACAAAACATTGCTACTAGAGACGGCGGCTTCGTAGGTGCTGTAAGAAACTGGTTAGCACAAGTGAATGAAGAGCCCATCGTACCCACCTTGCCATTCGACCACGATTGTTTCCCCGCCCACTCAATCGTATCGTAACCGTCGCGACGTTCGTGCCACGCATTATCTACTAGCCAATAATATACCCCTTCGGACTCATATCGCCCCCGCTCATCTTGAACCAAGGCAGCATAGCCATGTTTAGCAAAATACTGTGCACTCACATCGCCGCAATCACCTTTGTTGTACGGAGTACGGGTAAGCACGACCGGAAAAGGCCCTGAGCCACGGTAAACAGGTAGGTAAACATCCATAGCCAACTTGACACCATCACGCATAGGCACCATGACTTGTTCACACGTATGCGTTTGTCCATATGAAAATGTCGCTAGTCCAACCAGATATAAAACAAAGAATAGTGACTTAAGTCCTAATAGTCTCTTGGTCATAGAAGACCTCCGATATGGAAATTATACAACTTTCAAAAACAATACTTGTACGACAGTTAGACAACATCTACCCTCTTTTAGTAGGTTCAACAACAACAAAAGAAAGGTTACTAGAAACCACTAAGTAGACTTCATCTCAATTCTTACTCGAGCCACTTATCGTTTCCCAGCGCGTCGGCCTCGCTCGATTGCTACATCATCGCCCGTGACCAAAAATTGATAGCCCTTTTGCACTTCATCTTCCACACGCTCCCGATTTGTCGTAATGCCAAACGGAACTCCTGCTTCCCGAGCAACCTGTGCAATGCCATCAACTACCTTCTTAACCTCAGGATGTTCTGGTTGCCCCGGATAACCCATAGAAGTGGCAAGATCGGCAGGACCAATAAAAACACATCCTATCCCTTTGACCTCCTTCAGAATATCTTGGATTGCTTCTGCTCCAGCCACATCCTCGATAAGTGGGGCAATGAGTATTTCTCCATCTGGGTCTATCGGCCAAACACCGGCACGGCGCCAGTACTCTTTAAACTCCGGAATTCCCCAATAGGACTGAGCATTACCTGGTGCTGTCCCACGCAATCCAACTGGCTCAAAGTTTGGTGAATCTTTCGGTTGTGGATAACGCACAGCCTGCACAATATCATTTGCTTGCTGAACACTTGTCAGATGAGGGACGACTATCCCATAAACACCATAATCTAATACCTGCTTAATATATCCTTGGTTACGAGAAATTTCTGAGGCTTCCGGACCTACTCTAACCAGCGGAACAACGCTGGGAGCAAATGTGCCGGACTCCTTTATATCTCGGCGAGAAAGCAAATATTGCAATGATTTTTGCAAGCCAAGCATACTAAACCCTGAGTGCTCCATTTCAAAAATCACAAAATCCTTCTTCGAACGAGATGCCGACTGAGCAGCGCTAATCTCTCCATTTGGAACAAAACTTCCGAAAACAGGTTGTCCTTTCTCAAAAAGCTCGATTAGACGATTCAAACGACGCTTAGGTGCTAAGGCTGCTCTACTAGGTGTAGGCTCATCAGCCCGCCCCATGGCCACAGCCACTTTCCGTCCACGTTCAATAGCCACAGGGTCGCCCGTAACCAGAAACTGAAATCCTCTGCGCACCCGATCTTCAATATTGTCTCGATTAGCAAGAGAACCGACCGGTATGCCATGTTCTTTACCAAGAGCTAAGACTTTATCAACCGCAGCCTGGACCGCCGGACTATTCATTTCACCCGGATAACCGAGCGATGTAGCCAAGTCTACTTCTCCTATAAAGATCCCCGCAATACCTTGAACTTCATTTAAAATGTTCGTTAAATTTTCCACTCCCTCGTAGTCCTCAATCAAAGGGAAAAATACTAGTTCTCCTTTAGGATCTCGAGGCCACAGATCAGCACGTTCATGATATTCGATAAAAGACGAGAGCCCCCAATATCGATAGGAACCAGGTGAAACCCCCCGTTGCCCATAAGGTTCCTGGTCGGGCACTCCTTTTGCCTGCGGGTATCGCATGGCTTTTATTACCGACATCGACGACTCCGTCTCGTGTCCAAAGTGAGGTGTTACGACACCATAAACACCCAAATCCAAAGCTTGCTTGTAAACCCACAGATTTCGTTCGTCCGCATTAGTAGGAACGCGCACTAACGGAACGACAGCTGGCCCTAACCCAGGTTGTTCCAAAATCTGTCGACGGTCAAGCAAGAATTGAAGTGAGTCTCGCAAACCCATCAAGTCAAAATTGCTGTGTTCCATCTCAAGAATGATGAAATCATGACCTGCTCTCCGTGCAGTAACGGCTGCACCGATATCTCCCGAAGGAACAAATGCACCAAAAGCAACTTTACCCTCTTCGAACAATCGCACAACACGATTTAAGCGTTTTTCTTGTGCCTCCATCTGAGCCAATGCAGTTAGAGTAACGACAAAACATATTATTATCTGCCTCATGGCTGTTTCCTTTCTCTGGCAGCACGTCGTCCCAAATCAATTGCAACTGCATCACCCGTAATCAAAATTTGATATCCCCTCTCAACCCGGCGTTCAACATTCTCACGAGTAGTTAGAGCACCTACTGGAACTTGATGCTCTTGGCAAATGGCAACTATACGATCCATTACTTCCTCAACCGCCGGCGAAAACCGCCCACCGGGAACGCCCATACTTGTAGACAAATCGACTTCTGCAGCAATGACCGCGCTTACTGGAACCGACTTCAGTATTTCAGAAAGATTACGTACTCCCTCTTCTTCCTCAATCAGAATCCAAACCATCAGCTCACCAGACGGATCAAGTGGCCACACATCAGCGAGTCTGTGGTACTCCTTGAAATCAGTAATGCCCCACCACCGCATTGCATTTCCAGGTGCTACACCTCGATGTCCAGGCGGAGACATATCAGCCGCCCCTTTTTTTTGTGCATACCGGGAAAACTGTACGGCATGGCGAGCTTGTTCAACAGTATTGATGTGTGGAAACAAGATTCCGTAAACACCTTGGTCCAAAGCTTGTTTAATAATCCACTGATTAAATTCACTTCCATTGGAAGGGATACGTACAAGCGGTACTACAGCAGGAGCAAGCGTGCCTGTTTCAAGAATTTGACGACGATCGAGAAGGTATTGCATTGAATCTTCTAGGCCTACGAGACTGAAACCTGAATGCTCCATTTCAAACCAAGCAAAATCCCAACCGGAACGAACAGCACGCTTTGCTGCGCTTTTTGAACCCACCGGAACTGCAGAACCAAAAACGACTTCTCCATTCATCAGTTTCGGGATGAGATGGTTAAGACGTGGAGGTGTTTTTACTTCCTGCGAAAAAAACCCGCAAGAAACACTCAACAGAATCACTATAAAAAAATACCATTGACGCATATTGAACCTACCTCAAAACATCACTCGTCTCAGCAGCCCGTACAATACGTTCCGCATCCACGTTCAAAAGTAACCGCATACCAACAAGTTTAGAAGAAGCTTTTTTAACAGCTTGCACATAACCTGCATGGTCTCCATATCTTTCCTCCAAAGACAAGCGTGAATCTCCGGACTCGAGTCGTTGCATTTTAGTTTTCGTGAATGGTACAAACGAACCATCAAGACGATACATTTCACCTTCTGCACCAGCTTCCGCAGTACGAATATTCCACCCTGTGTAGGTACCGATGGGTGCCATCAAAGTTACAGAACGAATTCCAGCGATATCATTACCGTCGGAATCGACCTTCGGTACCAAAGGACGCCAAGTTTTTCCTTGTACAATCTTAGGCGGGAAATTGGTAATGATGCCCTCTTGTAAAAAACGGGGTCCGTAGTCCAACAAATCCAAATCATTCATATCACGAGGATAAGCTACATTAGGGATCCTAGGAAATTGGGTAGTAGTTCTATCAGGCATTACGAGCGTACCATCGTCAAGACGGGGATATTGACTGTCCGGAGGTAGTGAACCGTCTTGAATCCAATCGTCAAGAGCAACTAAAAGTGCCCTCATCGTTTCGGCATGGGGTGCTGGATTCGTCATATGCTTAGCAAGCGGATGGCGAATGGCATTCTGAGCAGGGCCATGTTGTGTACTAGCTATCAAGTAGAAACGAACGTTCTCAGGCAAAACTAAATCGGTTTCAGCGGAAGCGTCCGTCGTGTTAAGCGAAGCCCTTTCCTGCCAATACTCAGATGCACTAACCGTGTGCACGACTTTCGGACATGTCTTTGTTTGGCCACAGTGCCGAAGCACACCATCTACGCGATCGGAAAACACATCCTCCATCACGTTATAAGCAATCGGGAATTCATACGACGGAAAGCGGTGTTCTTCATGTTGGAGAAAGGCGCGGCCGGGTGCAGCAAACCTTAAATTAACAGGGAGTCGAGCTGCAGTAATATGGGGCCAAAGACCTTCTACTACTACCCGATCTTTTTCATCTTGGTGAAAACCTGTGTAAAGAAATTGACGACAGTATCTTCCCGTCTGGGAAGCCCCCGTCATAATTACGCGCGTAACAATAGATTCGTCACCATCAAAAAGCGGATTTGTAGTATCTGAAACTGAGCTGTTAAATCGAAAAAAAGACAATGCATCTCGCGTAGAAGCAAGTCCTATTCCCATCACTCTAGGATTTTTTGCCTCGTAAACCAACTCATAAATCCAGCCGCGTCGAAACCCTTCAGGAACGCACAAATGCATCGAACTAGATTCAATGTTCTGTCCCGGCTGGTAGTCAGGGCAATTGCCAAACATCCAAGAATCCGAGCGAACAGGCACACGTTCTTGCCACTGGTACTCCCGCATCGTAAGCGTAGCATCACTGGGATCTAAACTCACAGCCTCATAGCCGTCGTGAGAATCTCCTGTATATGGGCCGTTTCCAAGAGAAACAGTCGTCAAACCATCCTGTTCGAGGATGTGCTCAGTAATGACCCTACCAGTAATAGGTTCACCGTTGTTTGTTGCTGTAGGAACAGTCATCAACACACGACCGTTACCAGGAAGGATATCTCCTTGCCACGCTACCCAAGACATTGTATAGCCTTGCTCAAATCTAAATGCTCCGGGAAATCTTACGTTTCCTCGGTTCGGCACAGTGTGTATCAATGTGCCATTTGCCTTGGTTCCATCAACCGGCCTAAGGACAATGAACTCTGCTTCATACTCAACACGCCCACTTGAATTGCGTGGTGCTTTATCCAAATCGACAATGACAGTGTTGTGCGAATCATTAGGGTCAAGAGCTCCGTATAAACGACCTTTTATTAACTCATACGCACCAACATTTCCATAAATCCTGCCTCCCTCATAAGGCTTTCGTTCATATGTAAGCCTTACGACCTCTGGCAAAACCGTCGGAGCAAAAGAAAGTGTTAGTAATGTTACGGTGATGAAAAGTTGGAATGACTTCATAATGAACCTTTCTATATTACTGATTATCATAGTACCGGCACACAACCAAGCGAGCAAGGGTGATGACGTAAACGCACAGTTCAATATATGAACCTATGGAATCCGGATATCACTTGCAGTTAGGATGTTGAACATGCATTCATACCGATACCAACTCTGGTTTCTTTCCTTCTTGTCGTTAAATCTTTTATCGTGTAAAGAATCCTCTACCGTCGCATTATTCCAGCTAGTCGAGAACTCTCAGTTTACTGCTCCAGGAGCACAGCCCAACGCATGGTCAGACTTTGATAATGACGGAGACCTAGATCTATTTGTTGGCATGAGAGGACAACGCAATCGACTCTACAGAAATGACAACAACTTCTTCACCGACATAGCTCCAAAGGTTGGACTCGATGATGCCGAAGAGACCAGAGCTGCG
The DNA here is from genome assembly GCA_964518945.1 of uncultured Acidobacteriota bacterium. GTDB lineage: Bacteria > Acidobacteriota > Vicinamibacteria > Marinacidobacterales > SMYC01 > CAZFLB01. The sequence goes on from CAZFLB010000324.1 coordinate 13,138, forward strand.
TCTTGGGGTGACTTCAACGCCGATGGCCATCTGGACCTCTACATAGGCTTCACGTTAGAAGAAGGAAAACCAAATCGCCTATATCGAAACGAAGGAGACGGACAACATTTTACCGATGTCGCAGAAACATATGGTGTCGATCTAATTGGAAACACTCGTCAAAGTTCATTTATTGACTATGACAACGATAGTGACATCGACTTGTTCATTGCGTTTCGTGAGCAGCCGAATCGATTGTTTCGAAATGACGGTAACAGTTTTACTGATGTTTCCGAAACTTCAGGAATAGCCGACCCACGGAAATCTGTAGGGGTCGCATGGTTTGATATCGATGAGGACGGAGATTTAGATGCATTCGTTGCTAATCAAAATGGTGACAACGACGCTGTCTTCATCAATACAAATGGAAGATTCAAAGACAGAGCAACAGAGCTAGGCATGGATGGTGGGCCCCGAACTGAAGAATACGGAGGAGTCGGACCTGCGGTTACGGATTACGATAACGATGGCGATTTAGACATCTTTGTCGCAATGTACGGTCCCGATTTTCTATACCGTAAGGAAGGGAACGCATTCACCGAAGTTGGTAGCGGGTCAGTAATAGGGCAAGATTACCACTCGACTGTAGCATCCTGGGGAGACTTCGATAATGATGGCTGGCAAGATCTCTTCGTAGCATCCTACTTAAGAGACATTGCTGAAGTACCCGACCATTTATTTCGAAACGTCGGAGGAGAATTCATCGATGTAACGCCAGAGGTCTTTCTACAAAGAGGCGCCAGCCATGGAGTTCAATGGTCTGATTTCGATGGCGATGGGGACCTTGACTTGTCGCTAGCAAATAACAATCCTGAAGCATACCACCCTCTCTACGAAAACAAACTCTCTCGAGAAGATTCCTTTCGTTCCTTAAAGGTTCAAGTGCTCGATGGAAATGGATTTCATACACTTCCAGGAGCTGAAGTTCGTTTGCTCGAATCAGGGTCTTCTCGCATGCTTGGGACACGTCTTGTCGACACGGGAAGTGGATATTGCTCGCAAAGCGTTATGCCAGTTCATTTTGGTTTACCCAAAGGAATCAAAAGAGTCGACGTAGAGGTAACAGTAATGACTCCACATGGTCGTCGAATACTTCAAAGAACAGACGTCTCGCCTGAAGGCATTGTTCAGATCCGCGTTGACAACTGACCAACAAAAGTTGAAACAAGCTAGTCTTCAAAGGGGCTTAAATTTTTGGCCCTACTACCCAATCTTTGTTAAATCAGATGAATCAGGGTTGCTCCTTAACCGTCGGATACTCAATCCCGAGCTGTTCAAGGTAAGTATCATATTTGTCAGCGTCATAATAATACTTCTTCATCTCCTCACGGTATTTAGCCATGATTTCTTTGTTGAGATGAATAGCGGGTAAATCATTTTCATCGATAAATGGAGTATACGTGTGATCTGCGCTTTGAACCTCCGTGAAATATTCCAAGGCCTCGGGCACTAAGTCTTTATTTAGAAACAAGTCAAGCACCGTCATCGCCATGACTTTCGCACCGGCAGTAGCACCTTTATGAGCTATAGGAGTTGCCATTGCCACTGCACTTGACCAGTGATGTCCGCCTCCCCCAGTCCTGAAATTTGATGGAAAACTAAGTGTA
>CAZFLB010000325.1:0-13898 GCA_964518945.1 uncultured Acidobacteriota bacterium
GCCATTCGTAATCAGAAAATTGATCCCCTTGGCGCAGTCCATTGAACTACCCCCACCAATCCCAATGATAGAGTCGATGTTGGCTTGTTTCGCTAGTGAACAGCCTCTCTCAACCATTCGAGTATCTGGATTTTCAGTGAACTCTGAATATTGGACTACTGTTATTCCCGTTGCTTCAAGGTTGCTACGGGCGCGATTTACATGAGGGGTTTGAAGCAGGCCTTTATCGGCAGTAAGTAATGTATTTTTAAATCCTAGTTCCTTCGCTAATTTCCCCACATGATCAATTGTTCCGGGACCGCAGACGATCTGTGGCCCCGGTAGGTGTCTGAAAGAATCCATAAATGTGATAAAAACTTATTTAGGATTATTAGGCCTATTCATCTGAGGCTAATGCAAATAATTGATTGCGTGTTGCTATATATAAAACCCCATTCGCGGGGATGGCAGTACTGTAAACTGAACTCCCAAGATTCATTTCAGCGATGACGTTTTCTTGTGAACCTGGCTTTAGAACAACGACATCACCATCTTCATCGCCGAGATAAATCCTTCCATCGGCAATCATAGGGGATCCCCAAACAGCTGCGAAGGTATCATGCACCCAAAGGGGTTTTCCTGTCGACATATCTAGTGCATGTAAAAAACCGCTAAAGTCAGGCATATACACGACCCCTTGATCTACTGCTGGTGTTGAAATTGACCTGCGAATCTTGTCGTAGTGCCATATTCGCCCGCTCGTGGTGATGTCACCACGTTTTGTCGGGTCGATGGCATACATGTGGCCAACCCCTTCGCCGTGTTCTGGGTCCTGACCGTTAGCTATGTAGACGACATTATTGTGGAGTACGGGAGTACTAATGATGTTGTTACGAGTCCTTGGCCATGTGGTGTCCTTTGGATTCGTGTCAAACTCCCAGAGTTTTTCACCCGTTTTAGCAACAAAGCTACGCACCCAACCATCGCCTCCGCCCATCACTACCTGAACAATGCCACCAAGAGAACCACCCGCTGCAGAGGACCATTGCCCATGCAGTACGTTTTCTCCGACTGAGTTGTCTTCCCAAACCAATTCTCCAGTCGTTTTGTTGAGTGCAATGAGTTCAGGGGATAAAGGAGATGGAACATTCACATGGCTTTCATCATGTCCATTTGACGTGTTAATGAAAATAAGGTCCTCGTACATGACTGGGGATGAGTTTGACATGTTATGAGGGAACGTCCCGAGTTCTTCCATCATGTCGTATTTCCATATGATGTCCCCATCCTGAGGGCTTTTATATTGTTCATCCTGATAAGGACCGTCATTCTCACCGTCTAAAAATCCCTCTGTATCCAAGGCTACTACCTCTCCACGGTTTGTTACGTAATATAGGATGTTACCTTCGACAAGTGGAGATGAGCAGACCCCCTGGAATGGCCAGTCGTTAACTCGACCCGCTGGATGTTTGTCGGTTACCATCTGCCATAAAAACTTTCCATCAGCTTCATTGAGCGCAAGCAAAATTCCTTTGTCGCCAGGGGTTTCTTTGTCGTATAACGCCTCGTTGTTAGTTCCGATAAAGACTTTCCCGTTAGCAACGACTGGGTTGCCATATGTCTGGGAACCCAGCCCAGCAACCCATTTCACATGAACCTTATTGTCAATATCCCATGATTCCGGTAAACCTGTCATTGGTGACACCATATTTCGGTCCGCGGAGCCACCCCACATTGGCCAATCACCTTTTTTTTCAGTGTCGTCGGCGTGAGTTAAGGAAAAGTATGACATGGACATTACGATTAAGCCCATAATCCATAAGATCTGTCTCATTTTTTTACCTTTCGATCATTTATTTAGTCGAGTACACTCGAAGATTGTCGAAGAAAACCTCGGTTGGTGTCGCATCGGCAAAGATACCGGGGCTTCCTTGGAGGTTTGGATAGTTATCTGTTCGTTCAAGATGCCACTCTTCGGGTTCGGTGCTTTCTTGGGCCCAAACTTTTCCTCGAGCTCGTACAGTGCCGTTGGGAAGAGTTGAGATTTCAAGCTTTAAGCGATACCACTTGTCAGCGCTCCATTTGAAAGGCATTTTTGCAGTTCGTTGTGTTTCGGGTTGCCATGATTGCAGCTCTAGTCTTTGATGACTACCAAGTAATGATAATTGGTAGCGCTGTGCAACGACGCCAACAACTCCCATCTGGCGTCGTTTCGTTGTTGCGAGTGCATCAACCTCAACGGTGTAATTTGAAAAGTCGGACGGGCCCATATATACCCGAGCTCTTCTCAAGAAAGGATTGTCTGCTTTCTTGACGAGGACATTGCTTCCGTTCAATGCTCGGAGTTCATATTTACCTGTAGCATTTATCCAGTGCCTAGGAATTGAGGTGAGAGACTCAAAATCTTCTTGCCAAGGCAAGGTGGGAATGATTCTTATTCTTACGCTCCCAGATAACTGACCTACTGCTGCGGAAACGTTTCCTGTTTGCGCTACGGCATCCTTGGCTACAGTCAGCCGTCCATCTTCAACTGTCGCGTCCAGTCCGTTTAATGTCCATTCCGCAGGCGAATTACCTATCAATAAACCCTTTTCATCGAACAAGCGAGCTTGTAGTTGAATCGTCTCTTCTGGTGCGAGAACCAGTTCTGCTGGCGCGACTTGCACAGAGGCAGGTTTGCCGGGAGTGACCTTCTCGAGGTCTCGATTCAAGTTAGGCCTTGGGGCCGGAGGTCTTTTTTCGCCGATAGCATAAAGTGTCTGAGCGCTTGCTAGGTAAATTCTTCCATTGGAAATGGCTACCGAAGAGTAGATTTCTTCAAAGTTTTCTCCTGTTGTGAGCTCGTCTTTATCGAGAATATCAGCCCCATCGTTCCTAGGGGCAATAATGTAGAAGGACCCGTTCACTGTACCAACATACAGTTTGCCGTCCGCAAGAACAGGAGAAGCTCGTTGAATCGTTCCAAGGTTCAATCTCCATAACTCGGTACCAGTTTCGAAGTCGAAAGCCAGTAAATTGGCACTGTTGTCGATTAGGTAAAAACGGTCTCCATCAAGAACCGGTGATGAATAGCCAGCAAGGACTCCGCCGACGCTCCACTTGGTATTCTCAGTCGGGATGTCTCCGGATGCGGTTACGTCGATAGCTGCAACAAGGCCCATTTGGCTGTTGTTGAGATTTTCTTCTCCTTGAGTCACGACGGCGATGTTGTCTTTAATGATTGCCCCAGTGTTAACCCCGCGCTTCGAGTACGGAAATCGCCATGCGGACTCACCGGTCTGAGGTTTAATCGCGTGCATCGATCCGTCACCTCCACCGGTAATGAGTAAGCGTGTGCCAGCGATGTCGGTAATATATGGTGGTGCGTAGGTTGTATCAAAAGGTCTACCGCCTGGTGAGCTGACCCATTGAGTTTGTCCGGTAGCCTTATCAAAGGCAAAAAATCGTTGACTCCCACGTGCTTGATTGCCCCAGCCTGAGCTTAACCCGCTTACAATGAGAAGGTTTCCCTGAATGACCGGTGAGGCCGTTCGTCCTCCGTGGGTTGTTATAAGCCCGAAATCTTCAACAAGAGAGCGATTCCAGATAATGTCACCATTGGATGAAAAGGCTGTAAGTGAGCCACCTACGGTGAAAACGAAAATATTCCCAGTTTCTGGATCTGCTACGGGAGAAGCCCAGCCGAGTCGATGGGGTGGTACATCACTCAAGTAAATATTGATGTTGTGCTCCCAAAGAACTGCTCCGGTGTCGGCGTTGAGACACTGGATACGCTCTGTTAGTGAAGCGCCTTCTCCAGATGCATTCTGTAAGTAGAGGCGGTCTCCAAGCACAATAGGTGTTGAGCGAGCTCCGTAAGGAACATGCCACGCAACGTTTTCACCGTCAGGTGACCAGTTGGTAGGGAGTTGTTTTTCAAATGAACGGCCATCGCGATTGGGGCCTCGCCAGTCTGTCCAGTCATCGGAACCGAACAGAAACCCGGTGCTAAGAGAAAACAATAATTGCGCATAAATAATAGAGGAAATTTGTCTGGGCATAGTGTTTTATTTTTTGAAATAAGCGGATGTTATTTGAGTTTACAATATCAAAGGAATTAACTATTTGAGAGTGGTAGCAGTTGTTGAATAATTTTATGTGCTGTACGTGCTATAACTTCACTTTTAGATATTTGCGATAGTTGTTTAATTTTTAAAATGTTTGCATAACTCTTGAAAGGATTTTACCACGCTGTGATAAATTTTTGATGGCTATTCGGAATGAAATTCTTCCTAGAGTAGTATGTTATATTTTGATAAAGGAGTGCGGTAGGTAATGGGGATTGATTGTCGCTCGGTTGTTGTTATTGTGACTCTGCTATTGCAACCTCTTGCTCTATTGAGCAGTTCAGAGTGGCCTCGTTTTCGGGGGCCGAATGGGACTGGAGTTGTTGATAGCGGTAGATTGCCAGTCCGCTTTGGTCCTGATGAAAATGTTGTTTGGAAGACTGAGTTGCCTCCTGGACATTCCTCACCGGTTTTGACACGGGACTTTATTTTTCTCACGGCGGTTGAGGAGGGCAAGCTGTTTACTTTGGCGTTAGATCGAGAAAACGGCCATATCCTTTGGCGTCGTGAGGCGAGCCGACCTCGCGTTACACAAGTTGACAATCGAAACAATGCAGCGTCTCCCTCACCGGTAGTAGATAATTCAGGCGTATATGTTTTCTTCCCCGACGTTGGGCTTTTATCTTATGATTTTGATGGTGAGTTACGTTGGGAACACTTTGTTGACCCGTTTGACAACATCTATGGAATGGGAGCATCACCAATTGTCGCGGACGACAAAATTATTCTCGTGTGCGACCAAAGTACTCAATCCTATGTTGTTGCGTTAGATAAATACACAGGGGAGATTGCATGGAAAGTAGATCGACCCATGGCAAAGAGTGGTCATTCTACGCCAGTTCTTTATCGTGGTGAGAGTGGCATCCTGGAAGTGATCGTTCCAGGATCTTTCCTTTTGACCTCTTATGCGGTTCAAACTGGTCAAAGGCTTTGGTGGGTTAGCGGCCTTTCCTTTGAAATGAAGTCTACTCCAGTTCTTGCGGATGGCATGATATTTATTAATGGCTATGGAGCCCCGGAGAACCAACCCGGTAGAAATATTGAGGCAACCACATTTGACGTGTCACTGAGAGAAAATGATAAGGATCAGAATGGCCTTATCAGTAAAGATGAAGCTGTTGGGCATGTCCGCTCTTGGTTCGGCTTTGTTGACCTAAATCAAGATGATTCTATGAATTCAGATGAATGGGACTATTACGTGGCCGCACTGGCTTCGCGGAATGGTATTCTCGGGATTCGCGTAGGCGGTGAGGGAGACATGACATCGTTGAATACAGTGTGGACCTATGACCAAAGAGTGCCACAACTTCCTTCACCTCTACTCTATGGTGGGATCTTATATATGGTTAATGATAGTGGCATAGTTACGTTGCTAGACCCGAAAATAGGTTCCCGTGTTGCTCGGGGTAGGCTTAAGGGAGCGATTGACAACTACTATGCGTCGCCCGTTGCTGCGGACGACAAAATATTCATGGCTAGTGAGCTCGGTAAGGTTGCTGTTTTGAAACCGGGTCGTGGACTTGATGTGCTGGCTGTGAACGATCTTGATGATTTGATCTACGCAACTCCGGCGATATACAAGGGGCGAATCTATATTCGAACTAGGGGAGCTTTATACTGTTTCGGCAACGGTGGAGACTAATTATGTTGTGGCTGATCTTATTTTTGATGAATGTCCAAAATGAGCCCGAAAGGCTAATTGAGGCAGCTCGTACAGGGGACCTCCATGCAGTGAAGACTCTTCTCAATTCTGGTATCGATGTAAACACGGCGAATCGATACGGAATTACAGCTTTATTTTATGCGGCCGAAAAAGGACACTTGGAAATGGTACGGGTACTGGTCTCAGGCGGAGCCCGCGTTGATGTTGAGGACCGGTTTTACCAGAACACTCCGGTGAGTCGAGCGCTTGGAGCATCACATTTCGATGTTGTCAAGTTCCTTCTGTCCCAAGGCGCGCCGGGTGCTGATAATGTGTTGGAAGCTGCAGTTCGAAATAGAGAGCTTGACTTGGCTAAATTTGTTCTTGAAAAGGGATTAGCTACAAGAGACGGATACGTGAGTGCAAAGGAACTTGCGGATTCGGAGGGAGCTATTGAAATCTTAAGTGTTTTTGCAACAACGGATCTTCCAGAATTGAGTGAACGACATGTGGAGATTCTTTCACGAGATACGCTTATTGGGTTTGTTGGTAAATATCAAAATGACCAATCTCAACGTGTTCTTACCGTAGTTCTTGAAACTGATAGTTTAGTTCTTTCTGGAGGACCTAACGCACGGCTTATACCTATTGCAGAAAAGAGCTTTGAGCTTAATGGGGTGGACGGCGAGGTAGTGTTTGCTGGTCGTGGAGGAATGGTAGAGGCACTTGTATTGCGTAGTGGTACGACTACAACCCGTTTTCGTCCTATGGATGAGGCTGAGAGTAGAGAGAGTGCACCCGTTGGCCCCGAGCACGTAGTCTCGGTTGATGGAAAAGAGGTTGTTCCTAGCGAGATTCCGAGGCCATGGGGTTCATTTCGGGGGCCGAATGGTTCTGGAAACGCAGATGGGCAGGGTATCCCGACAGAATGGAATGTTCCGAATGGTCAGAACATTCGGTTTGCAACGGAAATCCCAGGATTTAGTGTCGCTAGTCCGATTATTTCGGACGGACGTATTTTTGTCATTACAGCTGTGAGTAGTAAGGGCGATAACACGTTTCGAATAGGTCTTTACGGTGATACCGCTCCAGTGGATGATTTGTCGGAACATCAATGGTTGCTGTTTGCACTGGACGGCCAGGATGGTTCTGTAGTGTGGAAAAGAGAATTGTATCGCGGGCAACCCTTTACTAAAAGACACACTAAATCAAGTCAAGCAAATGCAACGCCCGTAACAGATGGAGTGTATGTTGTCACTGTCCTCGGGTCCGTCGGCCAAATATACTGCCACAATGTTAATGGAGAGCTTATTTGGCGCAAGGAAATTGGTGCTCGTAATGTTGGTTGGTTCTATGATCTGGATTACCAATGGGGGCACTCTAGCTCTCCGATTATCTATAATGATTCAGTTATACTTCAATCCGATGCCCACAACGGTTCCTACATAGCTGCTTACAGATTAAAGGACGGAGAGGAACTATGGAGAACCCAGCGAGATGATGAGATTCCAACATTTAGTACGCCAGCGATATACAGGGGCCAACGCGACGAACTAGTTACAAACGGTACCAAGATTCGAGGATATGATCCGAAGACCGGAGAGCTTCTTTGGTTTCTCGGTCCCAATTCGGAGATTCCGATTACTGTTCCAGTGATGACGAATGAGTTGATATATGTCCAGGCTGGGTATCCTCCTATTCGACCTATTTATGCAATTCGTCCGGGTAGCCGTGGTGATCTTGCTCTTCCGGAGGGAATCGAGAAGAGCGAAGCACTTGCATGGAGCAAAAATCGTGGCGGTACGTATATACCGAGCCCGTTGGTGTACAAGGGGTTGTTTTATACGAACGCCAATAATGGTCGTCTTACCGTTTATGATGCAGCAACGGGCGATCGTGTTTACCGCGTTCGCATTGGTGGTGTTGGAGGGTCGTTTTCAGCTTCTCCGATTGTTGCAGACGAGCGGCTATTTTTTACTAATGAAGAGGGGGAGACTTTCGTAGTTAAAGCAGGTTCAGAGTATGAACTGTTGGCTAAGAATGCTGTCGATGGAACTGTCCTTTCCACGCCTGCTGCGTCGGGGGGTCTCCTCGTTGTCCGCACTTTGACTCATGTTTATGGTATTTCTAGGTGAGAAGTTGGTCTTACATGAACTAGGGAGGACGTTGATGTCCGGAATACTTACTAGGTCAACTATGGTGGTTACGGTGGTTGTCTTGATCGGGGGGTTGGGAGGTGCTGAGGATTGGCCTCATTGGCGCGGACCAACACGAGATGGTGTTAGTACTGAGACAAACCTACCCATATCCTGGAGTGTAAGTGAAAATGTTTCTTGGAGAATTCCTATGCCAGACCGCAGTGGCGCTACGCCTATCATTTCAGGTGAAACAGTGTTTCTTAATGTGGCTGATGGAGGAGAACTATTCCTTTGGGCTATGAACCGAACGGATGCCAGTTTGAGATTGAAAGCATTTTTGAGTGGAGGTGTCCGTAGGCAGCGTAAACAGAATATGTCCTCCCCGTCTCCAGTGACAGATGGTAAGAGCGTTTGGGTGATTACTGGTACTGGATTGTTGCGGGCATTTGATTTTAGTGGAGCGGAATTATGGTACCGTGATATTCAAGCCGATTACGGGACATTTGGCCTTAATTGGGGATATGCTTCTTCTCCTCTTTTATACAATAATGCACTTTACGTTCAGGTCATTCACGGAATGAAGACGGATGAGCCATCCTACGTGCTGAAGATCGACGCTGAATCTGGACAGACTCTTTGGAGGGTTGAGCGACTCACCGATGCTATTCGGGAATCACCTGATTCATACACTACGCCAGCCTTGTTGTCCTATGGAAGCACAGAGGAAATCGTTATAACTGGTGGTGATGTTGTGACTGGTCATGACTTGAAGACAGGCAAAGAGTTGTGGCGAGCGGATGGTTTGAATCCATCTAATGATCCTAATTATCGAATTGTTGCGTCTCCGATAGTAAATGAAGGAATCATTTATGCCCCTACGCGAATAAAGCCTTTGCTAGCGCTTAAGGCGGGAGGCCGAGGAGATGTTACAAGGTCACACTTGCTCTGGTCTTTTAATAATGGGCCAGACGTTCCAACGCCTGTGACGGATGGTAAGTATCTCTATATTGTTAATGATAGAGGTATTGTATTTTGTTTAGATGCAAAATCAGGAGAGGTAGTTTGGGGTCCAGAGCGGATTGCTTCGGGAACCTATAGCTCCTCACCTGTGCTGGCGGACGGGAACATATATGTAACTAGTGAAGATGGTGTTACGACAGTAATGAAAGCAGATAGTTATTTTGAGGTTATTGCTGAAAACGATTTGGAGAGTTATACGCTGAGTTCAGTAGCTGTTTCTAAAGGGCAACTGTTTATGCGTACAGAAGACTATTTTTATTGCATAGGTGACAGGGTTCGTTAGGAAGTTCCACTACCCGTATCTCTTTTTTGCACCGACTGGTATTGCTTAAACGCTACGGTTAAGAAAAGCAATAATCCAGCGCCGTTACCGATGTTAAAAGTTCCTTCTGGGTAAAAGAGTAGTCCAGCAGCGATAAGAAACAATACTCTTGTACTAAGTGACATCGGCCCAGCAAAATAACCTGCAATTCCGGCAGCTAGGGGAATGATGCCGATGACTACGATAGCGGTTGCAAGGGCAGGTTTAAACCATCCAACGTCCGATCCGTCTAGACTTAGAAATAACAACTCAGGTCGAAAAACAAACATGAAAGGTAAAGTGAAACCTACCGATGCGAATCGAAATGCGGCAAGTGCAGATTGCATTATGTTGCAGCCAGCGATAGATGCAGCGGCATAGGCAGCGAGTGCTACAGGAGGGGTAACCATAGACATTATTCCAAAATAAAAGATGAAGAAATGACCAGCCAAGGGCACAATTCCTAATCCACTAATAATAGGCCCTATTAAAGTTGCCATAAGTAAATAGCAGACGGCTGAGGGTAACCCCATACCTAAGATAATGGACCCCAACATTATTAACAAAAGGGCAAATAATAGGTTGTCTCCGGCGAGCAGTAGAATTGTGGAGGGAAACTTCGTTCCAATCCCTGTCAATGTTACAACACCAAGAATGATTCCGACCGTAGCAGCTGCAACAACCAGGGGAGTACCTCCCTTGGCCGTTTGCACCAGTGCTTGGTTCAAGGAGTGCCATGTCAGGCGGGTTTTACCATTAACCATGCTAAGTGCCAAGACAACGAATATAGCGAGAGTCACGGCACGAAAGACTGTATATCCAAGCAACAGGAAAGCAATGAGAGAGCCAAGAGTGACAAAGAATACGATTCCCTGATAAGGAACAGTTTGAACGGCAGTTTCCTGTTCGTTTTGTGGATTTGCACCGATCCTCTGTGAATAGAAGTGAACTATAAGTAAGAGCGCTAAATAGTAAATAAAAGCAGGAATGACGGCAGCGCGGATGATCTGTAGATACGTTACCGGTGGAGTTACAAGTTCCAGCATCATGTAGGCACCTGCACCCATTACTGGTGGAACGAGAGCTCCCCCAGAACCTGAGGCTGCATTCACTCCGGCAGCAATATGCGGTTTGAAGCCGATGCTTCTCATCATGGGAATGGTGAAAGTGCCAGTGGTAGCGGTATCTGCAACCGCACTTCCTGATAAAGAACCCATTAAGCCGCTACTAAGTACTGCTACTTTTGCTGCACCCCCCGGCGTCTTGTAAAAAATACGTTTAGCCAAATTAACGATAAATGAGGTTGCTCCTGTTGCATGAAGGAGCGCGCCTAAGATTACAAAAAGAAACACATATGTAAACATCACCTTTAATGCAATGCCGAATACGCCTTGGCTGTGCAGAAAGGTTTGAGCCACGATACGTTCTACTGAATACCCGCGGTGAGGAAAAAGCCACGAGGGGGCATAGGCACCACCGTAGCTATAGATGAGGAAAGTAATGGACAATATTGGGAGCGCCCAGCCAAGACAGCGACGCGTTGCCTCGATGACTATTAGGACTCCTAGGACTCCAACGAAGAAATCGAGGCTAGATTCAGCGCCAGCGCGATCGCCCAATGCTGTACCCGAGGTCCAAAATGAAGAAAATATAGGTTCAGTTTGAAGAACTATGTATAGACAAACGAAAACCGCGAGGCTACAGCTTATAACATCTATAACGATGCCAACTGCACCTTTTATGGTTGTAGGAAAAAGTAGAAAGCAGAGAAGAAGTCCAAAAAAAGCAAAAAGGGCGAGTTGAGACTGGGGTCCTAGTTGCGGATAGTTGACCTCTGCTAGCACAAAGAGAATAAGCGCTATGGAGAGAACATGAACGATCCTACCGCGTAACGCGGTTGTCATTATCAGTTTAACTTTCGGGCCAAATGCCTAGCTCACGGTAGTATCGAACAGCACCTGGATGAAACGTGACTCCTGTTTCACGGATCACATTCTTGGGATTGATAGCTTTGCCGGCCGGATGTATTGCAGTCACGTGGTCCCTGTTTTCGTAGATTGTCTTTGTGATTTTGTAGATGAGTTCCTCATCAGCTTTTTCAGACGTAATCAGATGCATGGAGCCTACATCCAGCCCATGAAAGTCCTCAGTCTGGCCCCGATATGTGCCAGAGGGGATTGTGCGCTCGAAAAAGAATGGATAATTAGTAATGAGATTGTTTTTTGCGCTGTCTTCAAATGGAATGAGTAGAATTTCTTGAGAAGCGGATGCTTGTGCAATCGATGCAGTAGGTACTGCTCCCCCTAGAAACGCTGCGACTGCTGCACCATCTGCAAGCATGTCAACTGCACCTGATTGAGTATTGTTCAGCGGTGTGAAGTCGTCATAGGTTAAGCCGTGTGCTTCGATAATAGGCCCAATAAAATACTCAAATCCGGCTCCTGCTGGGCCTACTACCGCTCTTTTTCCACGAATATCGGCGATAGATGATACCCCCGAGTTCTCTGGCGTGATAAACATTGCTACGTTTGGGGCAAGTGTCATTATAGATTGCATTGCATAAGGCCTTTGCCAGTTTCCTTCTCCACGAACAGCAAAATATGTTACTGCCGCATTTGAAAGAGCAATGTCTAGTTCACCGGCCTCGAGTCGTCGAATATTTTCCTGAGAACCCTTTGTTGCCTCAGAAGTTACTTCCCAATCGGTACCATATTGATTAAGTGCTTCGCCGAGTGCGCCTCCAACGACAAAAAATGCGCCCCCTGGTGGTGCGGTTCCGATACTCACAAATCTTTGGTCTGGAGAGCTAGGACCGCCTGAGCAAGCGACAATCAAGGTATTCAAGACTATGATTAATAAAGTAGTGGTTCCTCTCATCACACAGGATGATAGTAGGGTAGCTGCGTAAGAAGCAAGCTACATTTTCACTTCGACTGTGAAATATGCTGAAATCGGGGGTGCCGGAATAATTGATGTACCTCCGAATCCTCGAAGGTAGTACTCTTTGTTTGTCAAATTACGGAGGTTGAGGCGCAAGAGAATTTTTCGTAGCCGATAGGCAACGGTTGCATCCAAAGTTAGCCTGCTTTCGATTTCGAATAAATTGTCTTCTGCAATGAACTGAGAGCTGACGAAGTTGCCACCTCCGCCTATGCTCCATCGCTCTGACAGATTATGATTTAGCCAAAAATTTAAGATGTGAGCAGGTGCGAAAGCAGGACGGTTCCCGGAGCGGTCGAACACTGCGAATGCAGGAGGAGCTAAGGATATCATTATAGATTCTTTGAAATTTGTGAGCGTGGCGTTGTTGAAAGCGTATGTAGCGATTGCTCTTGAGTTAGAGGTGGGTTTAGCAGCGAAGTCGATTTCGATTCCACGAGATCGTTGATTACCAATCTGTTGAGTAAATCCAGAATCGTCGGCAATGGGAATGTTTTCTCGGCTCAGTTGATAGATGGCCAGTGTCACTTCACCGTTAATGTTTGGAAAGTGTTTCTTTATACCCGTTTCCAACTGAAAACTTTTCTCCGGAGAATTTTGTCCAATAACTCTAGGGGATGGTTGTGCAAATGCACGCGAAAAACTCCCATAGACTGACAACTGCTCGGTTGGCGCATATAGTAGTCCAAACATTGGTGAAAACTCGCTGTCATCTCTTTCACGGTTGGTTAGTTTGTCCTTGAAATCAATTCTGTCCAGGCGCCCACCAACAAGTAAGTGAATATTTTCTTTGAAATCGATCTGGTCGATTATGTATGGAGCAATTGTCAAACTTTTGGCATCACCTCCAAACGATGCACCTGGCAATGGTATTGGAGTTGAGTTTGGAGACTCGACAGGGTTATACAAATCTGTCATCGGAAGAAGGTTTACACCGAGGGTAAACAGATCCGCGTAGCGGGTGAGCTCTAGTCCCGCGAGGAGAGCGTGCTGTATGCTTCCTGTTTTGAAAGAGAGGATAGCCTCGAATTGATTTCCAGTAATGTCTTGCTTGTCACTCAGCTCAAGCCAATTTCGAATTAGCCCGAATGAGGTCGGACCTGTAGGAAATGCACCACTATAGATTGTACCGTTCGATTCCCAGTCAAGATCGCGACGATAGAACTTATTGCGTATCGTCAAAAAGTCTGACACTTCTTTTTCAACATCCAATTGGAACCGAAAAAGTTCTTG
The DNA here is from genome assembly GCA_964518945.1 of uncultured Acidobacteriota bacterium. Classification (GTDB taxonomy): domain Bacteria; phylum Acidobacteriota; class Vicinamibacteria; order Marinacidobacterales; family SMYC01; genus CAZFLB01. Next base: position 13,360 of record CAZFLB010000325.1, read on the forward strand.
CTCTGAAGCATCTAAAGGGGATTGATAATTTGTACCGCGGTCCACAGCAACTAGTTCATTTCTCATCACTGGCAGGCCACTATCAGGTGTGAATGATGCGGACATGTATTCAATGTTCAAGTTGACCCATGTTGATTCGTTGGGACGCCATGAGATTGAGGGATTAATGGCTCTTGTCTTACCGCCTTTGCCCGGACGATGACTACCCTGATCTCTGAGTAAACCATTAATTCGATAAGATAAGGGTTGGTCAACAGAGCCAGTATTCCAATCGAATGCGCCCTCAAACGTGTCGAAGGATCCGGCAGAACCTTTAAAATCAAAGAAGCGGGGTGGCAGGGGTTGCTTGCGCACAATATTTACCGCGCCAGCGAGGGGGTTACTTCCGTAGAGAAAACCGCCTGGGCCTTTTAGTACCTCGATTCGCTCCACGATATACATTTGATAAAACGTAGCCTCGGGCTCTGGCGAGCCATCTGTCAAGATTAGTCCGCTTGAGAGTGAGTCGAAACCGCGTATTGTGAAAAAGTCATGTACTG
>CAZFLB010000326.1:0-19685 GCA_964518945.1 uncultured Acidobacteriota bacterium
CATCATTGATCCCATAACGCGCTTATCGGCCGGAGCGTGAGCAGGCATATTGAAATACAACGTTCCTGCAACTGACAATTCTGCAAGACCTGAAGAACGCCCTCTACTTCGCATATTTTAGTTTTGCTCACGTAGACGCATAACTCTTCTCGGATGAATGACGGACCAACCTGTGAAAGCTCGTGCCACCTCGCGAACATCGTTCTCATCATAACCACCATCGACGCCAAGAGTATGCAGTTCCATAAGCTCCCGAGCATAGTTTTCATTGATGCCAAACGTTCGCGTATTTCCACCTTCCGGCCTTCGGGCCCGACGCCTCTGCCTACCTCCCACATCCATTGTGCTTGCTGACGAAAAGGGATCAAACCCTTCTTTCATGTTGACCCAGTTATCCAAGTAGAAGAGCATCGCTGGATGTTGAGCAGTCGCCACAACAAGATCTTCAAAGCGGCCTAATGCGTGCTCCCGGATCACGTCTTTTTCATATGATGGAATTGCAAAGAGCGTATTCGCATTTTTTCTAGCATAAACATTGAAGTGGTTAAACCAAAAATCGGTCATCACTTCTAAAAGCTGGTTCTCAGAGTAAGCAGCCCGTACCAGTTTCGCTTGAGAAAGTTCCCTAAGAATACGCCCAGGACCTTCCTCCATTCCTCGACGACGCCCTTGATTGTTTTTTCCATTACTTTTTTCGTCCTGCCGTTCTTTTTGCATAGCTTCTCGCTCAGAGCGAGTTGGACGGGGATATTTACTAATGAGTTACGACGTAGAAAGAGTTATGTTCTCAAAGCCATCCAAATTATGAATGACTTCTGGACCATCCATTTCGGTTGGAGACAATTGTTTTTCTAGCCAGCTTTTCGTGCCCATTGCAAGAATCGCGTCTAGATCTCCTGTACGAGACCCATAGGTTGCACGTGACAAGAACAACTTAGCTCGGTCTTGCTCGAACTGAGAAGGAATCTCAATTCGAGAGATGGGTAAAACCAAAATAGATGGCAACGCTGCCAGTAGCATGAGTCTTTTTGTTTTTGCTCTCATGCCTTTATAGACCGATAACGTCTTGAAAAGGTTTAACGTAGTAGGAGCTTTATTTACAGTTTTTACATTTCCCAAAAATTTGATGGCGATGTGAATCAATCTGAAATTCGTAATCCTCAGCGATCTCATCCTGAATTCGTTCGATATCTGGACTCACAAACTCCAGGATTGTGCCACAGTTAACACAAATCATATGATCATGATGGGCGTTTTTAAATTTGTGTTCAAAACGTGTAATCCCGTCACGGAGCTCAATCGACTCAGCCAACTCTGCCTCAACAAAAACCTTGAGTGCCCGATAAATCGTTGTTCGCCCTATACCTGGGTGTTTTACTTGAATAATCCTATACAGGTCATCTACAGTCATGTGTCCGCTGGTCTCAAGAAAATGGCCAAGGACAATCTCTCGCTGCTTTGAATGTTTCAACCCTTTGTGCGAAAGATAGGTTCGAAGTACTAAAAATTCTTCTTGTGTCTCTACCATGAATTGAACCAACTTACTCTATAGCTACTGAAAGCGCCTTAGTAGTTATTGCTCTGTGCGACGCTGACCAAATGACCTTACCATACCGAAGGATAATCAACTGTGGGGATTCATGACGCACCCCCGTCTTCTCTTGAATATAATCCGAAGCTTTCTTAGAATTGTGGACATCAACCTGATGGATCTTTTGTTCAGGGCGCAACGAAACAAATCGTAAAACCTCATCCAAGGCAGAGACACTAACTCCACATGTCCGGCTATGCTTAAAGACAATAGCGAGAGGTTCCGACAAGAGCCGTTCGGCACTCTCAGTATCCAAAATAACCTCCATTCGTATATCTTGTCGTATTACAGCAGTTTCATCAACGTGAAGAAGGTTTAAATCAATATGGAGGTTAGAAATGAAACGATGGCTACTAAGGATAACCGTCTTGGTATCTATAAGTATCGGAAGTTACTTCTTTGGGTACGCAAGAGGAGATACAGCCAGCATATCTGAAGAACAGAAGGAACGAGAAGAACAATTTACCCATTCCATGACCAATGTAGTGCTTAAAGGAACATACACTATGAATGGCCGTGAAACTGACCCAACGGTTGAGCGGTATACCATCGAGCGAGTAGAAAAGATGGCTGGCGATATATGGCTGTTCCACGCGAGAATTGAATACGGCAAAACAGACGTAACACTACCTGTCCCAGTGAAATTATTGTGGGCCGGTGACACTCCTGTAGTTACTCTTACCGAAGCACCGATTCCTGGGCTAGGGACTTTTAGCGTTCGACTCCTTTTCTATGAAAATAGCTATACCGGACTATGGTCGAGTCCAAACAATGGAGGCTTCCAGTTCGGGGAAATAATAAATGAAAACCACCTTACAAATTAAATTCATGATTACTGCAGAGTCTCATTTAACCTGACAAAACGTGCTTTAACACCCTCTTGCAAAGGATTAAGTTGAAGGGACAGCTCGAAGTTCTCTTTTGCCTTTTCTGTTTTTCCCGACTGTTGGTAGCAATCACCAAGAGCGTTCAGTAATGAAGTGTCAGCTGGACGTAACCTTTTCGCATGTTCGAGATAAGAGAGTGCCAATCTGCAATTCTTCTTAATGTAATAAGCAAACCCAATCCCTTCAACAACCTCAACCTGATTGCCAAACGAATTCTCAAGTGGTCGTAACAAATCCAGAGCTTCGTCTGCCTCCTTGTTAAATAAAATCACGCTGGCCAGTTTCCAATTGGCCATCGGAAGATTAGGGTTTCTTGCTTCAACGGCTCTTCTCAGTCTCAACTCCGCCTCATCTAAACGTCCCCGTGCCATCAATTGTTCTCCTAACGTCATGTCAAGTAGTCCAATCTCTTCAACTGGGAAACTATGTCGATATACAAATCCAGCTCGCGGAATCGAGGTCCGTGGTGAAATATTAAAAGGAACTTGTCGAGATACGACCGTATTCCCCGCTGAATCTACAAGGTCTCCTTGAACAAGATATCTTCCCTGCGCAAGAGATTGAATGGAGAATTCTGCTTTTGTAAAACCATTATTCCTGTTGATTAGTGGTTCATCCTGAAAAAGAACTTTTTTCTCGTCCGAAAAAATGGTGAATCGCATTCTCTGCCCCACGTTTGCATTTCTCACTTGAGTAGCAATAAATAAACTTGCATTTGTTGCATACACTGCTTCAGTTACTGGATCTATTTCTAAAGAGCCCAGTTGAAATGTCTTATGCTCACCAGACCCTGTCTTGAACACATTTGTAAATCGGTTCGCTAGAACCAACGGCGAAATCGATACAAACACTATAGGCTCGGATACCGACAGTTTAGTCTCAGATACACTGTATTGTTTTGTTGCTCGATTTCGAATAATTACCGTCACATGATAATTCCCAGGTATTACCGGAAAGCTATCCCGATAACTAAATGGATTTGTGGAAGCCTGGTCAAATTGACTTTTGGTCATACGAATGAAAGGTTCATTCTCTATTAAAGCTAAGAGCTGATCATCATCGCTGCGCAACTCCACAGTAGCGTGAAGCGTTGTATAAAAGTCTGTCTTTGTCTCGTTTGTTTCAAGCGTAAAATTTTCCGGGTCAATATCGATCGCATAGTGTATGAAAGATGCGTTTTCAGGACCCACAAAAGTCGTAAAAACCGCGCGGCTATCAATATAGTTAAATGCGTAATCTGTGGTAACTCTATTTCCATGCTCAAGGTATTTATTGATATATTTCGTGTCGATTAGTTTTTTTGGATATTCTAAGATGTCCGCCAAATTTCGGTCCACGGCCATAGAAGGCCTTACTCGCAACATTACCGGATCACGAGAATTACGAGCCTCAAACATCAATGAGGTTGGTTCCGACAAATCAACAGTAAGAGCTGCCTTCGCTAAGTCAACTGAAATGATTTCCAAATGGTCTAACGCAATGTTTTGATTCGTTCTCAAGCTAAAACCATCATGGAGCAGTGCTTGTGGACCATCAGCGAGCGGATGATATAACTGATAGGAACCTATGTCATTTTCTCGGAAAAAGAGTAAGTTAAACCTCAGCGGCAAACCATAACTTGGGTCCCCGTTATATAGCCACAGTTCTGTACTAACAATTTCATTGTAGCCATCGTAACGTTGAATCTCTTTAGGTTCTCCAAGAATGATGTAGTACTTGCCCCGATCTGTTCGCCAACCCGCACGTGGAGATTCTCGACCCAAGACTCGTGATGCGTACTCAAGACGTCGATAATGTTCCTTCTCAAACTCATTCTCGAGTGTAGATGGATTCGGGTCCCTACGTTTCCAAAATGCCGCTACGAAACGCGTGCGCTCTGTTTGAGTCTGTAGGTCTAGGTAAACTTCTCGCTCTCCTGGACTTATGATGTATACAACTTCTTCGAGCAACCATACCCGTTCTTCATCAGACAGCGCCTGAACTCGTTCATCAGCCAAAAGATAGCTTACGAACCCAATTAGCATCACTGCTATTGTTTTAAATACTCTCAAATCTAGGCTCCGCGAGTAGTTCTTAGAATAAGAAATTACTCGATGCAATTAGATTAGCTACGTCCTGTCTCATTCGCAACTACCAAACAATCGACTGAGACAGAGGATATTCAACAAGCTTGCACGAACCTCGAATCGAGTGTAAGTTAGTGTTGTACATTTCAAATAGATGTAGATAAACAGCGGAAAAAGGACAAGGAGATACCCATGACGATTACTCGCCGTGCGTTCTTGCGTAATAAAACACCAATAGCTGGAATACCCTCCCACACGATGATCACAGCTCGTGGACGGGAAGCAATCGAAGGTGAGTTCGGAACAGCTGAAGTGGGAGCCATTCCACCAGCAGAGCCTGGCGTCATCCGCATAAGCAGTAACGAAAACCCACTGGGACCTGGACCATCAGCAATCCAATCAATTCGTGACAACCTAGACCAATCCAATCGATACCCAATGAACACGCGGATCACAGATACTGACATTCGGACACGTTTAGGAGAACAATTTGGACTTACCGCAGAAAACATTATCCTCGCACCAGGTTCTGGAGAAATCCTTCGAAATTGTGTACGTGCGTTCACAAGCCCAACGCGACCACTAGTAACAGCAGAGTGCTCTTATGAAAGTCCAACTAGAACGGCAGCATACTTCGATGTGCCGATCAAAGCGGTAGCAAATGCACCCGACCTAGGGTTAGATCTCGACAAAATGGCAGGCGCTGCCATAGGAGCCGGCCTCGTATTTCTCTGTAACCCCAACAACCCAACAGGTACTGCTCACAGTAAGAATGCTATTGCTGATTTTGTCAGATGGGTTACGAAAGAATCTCCTTTCACATATATTCTCATCGATGAGGCATACCACGAATATGTAACAGACCCAGCATACGACACCTCTGTGGACCTAGCCGCGAAACATCGAAACGTTCTTGTAGGTCGAACATTTTCAAAAGCATTTGGGATGGCCGGTCTTCGTCAAGGATATGCTATAGCCAACACAGAAACAGCAAACAAAATCAGAAGCTATAAACTCACCTTAGCAACCAACGTGCTTGGCGCCGCTGCTATAGATGGTTCACTTAATGATCCGGCACATCTAAAACAAGAAGTCGCTCGCAACCAAGCTGTTCGAGACTTTACGATTAATTTCTTTCGCAGCAACGGTTATTGGGTATCTGACAGCCAAACCAACTTCATTTTTGCTAAAACCAACATGACAGCGAAAGCCTTTCGCGACGGCTGCGCCAAACACAACGTACAAGTAGGACGAGACTTTCCACCATATGAGAAAACTCATGCTCGTATTTCACTAGGTACAATGGATGAGATGAAACGCGCACTAGAAGTTTTCCGCACTGTTCTCGGAGTCCGTTCCACCGATTCAGGAGTCAACAGTCATTGAGCGGTCAGAAACAATAGAGACAAACATGAGCAAAAACATATTACAAAATTCTAAGGAGGTTGCAATGGTGCAATCGCGACGTGATTTCGTAACAACTTTTGGCATTGGTACAGCAGGCGCTTACATAGCGTCCCTAGTCAGCACCAAACACCAAGAGTCACTGGCTTTTGCCGCTAAAATAGGACTTCCGGTTGAAGATGTCATTAATATTGCAAACAATGAGAACCCCCTAGGCCCTGGAAAAGTTGTCCTAGACGCTATCGAAAAAGCACTGGGAAACCATGGAGAAAAACCAGGTCGATATCCCTTTCCGTATGCCGGACCACTAAACGAAGCAATCGCTCACAAGTTTAGTGTTCGGCCGGAGAACGTACTTGTTGGTGCAGGTTCAACTCAAATTCTAGTTAACTCTACGCATGTATATACTTCCAATCACAAAGCTCTAGTTGGCTCATTACCAACATATGAGGAATGTTTTGGATACGCATCTGTAATAGGTCACAGAACCAAAGCTGTACCATTAACACAAGACTACACAATGGATCTCGACAAGACTTATCATGCCTGCAAGGGAGCTGGCATGTTGTTTTACTGTAACCCAAACAATCCAGTAGCTTCACTCGTCGATCCAAGTGCAAGCAAAGATTTCTTACCCCGTGTTCTAAAAATGAATAGTGACCTCCGGGTGCTAGTCGACGCAGCATACATAGACTATGTAACAACCCCAGGACACGAACCAATGATTCCATTAGCTATACAGGACCCTAGAGTCGTCGTTGCTAGAACTTTTTCTAAAGCATATGGAATGGCAGGTTTACGTATAGGCTATGCAATCGCGCATGAGGATACAATTGCCGAAATGAAGAAATTTCACGCGGGCAACTCCGTTTCCAGCCTAAGTTACGCGGCCGCAATCGCAGGCGTCGAGCGCGACAGAGTCGATCCAACCTACATCCCAGATGAGTCTAAACGTAACGATAAAGCCAGAACATTTACAATGAACTGGTTCAAAAGCCATGGTTATGAAGCCACCAACGCACAAACAAATTTCATGTTTGTTGACGTTAAAATGCCAGTTGAAGATTTTCAAAGTGCGTGTGCTAAAAGTGGCATTCTGGTCGGACGTCCATTTCCACCACTATGGACCCACTGTCGCATCTCAATTGGGACCATGGAACAGATGCAACGGGCGGTCAAAGTGTTCGAACAGGTGCTGGACGTACCGAAATCAGCTGCCGCATAGAATTTCACCAGCAACCAGATCAAAAACAAATAGATCAACAGGTTGCATATACACAAATGCTAATGTGTATTCTAATTCCTGACTCACCTTAAAAGGACTAAGTCGCTAGGCACTTTCAGTAACAATATCAAGAAAGTAATATTAAAAAGTCAACTTCGTCATAAACTGCATCGTCCGTGGGAAACCTCTAGTGCCTCCAATTCTTCCAAAATTGGCACTACCTAACACCGAACCCGGGCCTCGCCAATTCACACCGTTAAAAATATTGATAAACTCAAAGCGAAAAACCAAATTAACGCCACCCCCCAGTAAAGTCGTCTTGTCAAATGACACATCCCAGTTAACAAGACGGGGTGTGCGGGCTTCCCCCGTCGTATGAGGAGCATTTCCAATCGTATAAGCATCTGCAGCGGAATATGCAGTAGCGTTCAGTAAACCACTAATCGATCCCGGATTGTCATCATGTCTAACACCGCTGAGATCTGTCGCTCCCGCAGGGTTTGCTCCCGTTAGGTTTGGGCGCTGGTGACTAAAGCCAAACGCACTAGTAGCATTTGCACTTTGAGTGACTACAACCGGAAACCCAGACCGGAATAACGCAGATACTGATGCTGACCAACCGCCAAGAATAAGAGCTGCAGAGCTATCAGGACTAGGAAAGCGGTATAAACCATTTACATTCAACCAATGAGGAACATGGATTCTAGAAAGACCAAAATCGTCTTCGTGACGGCCGGTAACAAACACGATATCGGGTTCATTCTCTACAAGTAAATTACTCTCGTATACGTTGTCCTTTTGTCGAGCATAAGTGTAGTTTACACGTGCCCCCCAATTACCACGGAATCGTTTTTCCAGCTCAACCCGAAGTGAGTTATAGATAGATCGCCCATTAGAGACATAGCTTGCAAGCACATCTTTAAACTGAGGGTAAGGTCGAAGCAACTGACCACGCGTGAGAACTGCATCATCTGCAAATGCACCAAACGCTGAGTCTCCAAAAAATGGATTCTGAATGTAATCATTCAGTGCATCACCTAGAGCTAAAAAGGCAGGATTTAATTGATTGATGTTCGTCGTCGCATTATTTGTACCACCAATTCCTAATCGAGAACCCTTACTACCGACATATCCAATCTTTAAAGCTATGCTGTCCCAAACATCACGCTGATAATCGAATGACCATTTAGTTATATAAGGTGACTTTTTAAACTGATCATTAAAGGTAACATTACCACCTGCATTGGTAATTTGACCAAGCCTGTCCTGTGTCGGGGTATTCAAACCTGTGGGATAAGGGTCTGTAAGGGAACCCTGACCACCACCAGCAGAACCTTTCGGTGGGGAGACATTGGTACCTCCTTCGTAAAAGGTTACTGCCGTATATCCTGCAGTGCCAGTATGAGAGTGACTCGTCCCACTCGGTATCGCATAAGGAGCCCAGTAGACACCAAATCCGCCACGTAATACGGTTTTCTCATTAAGAGAATATGCGAATCCCGCACGTGGTCCAAGTTTAACTACCTCAGGATTCCACTGGTGGTCAGGAAACCCTAGTTCTCCCGGGTAAACCAAACCACCTTTTAACGGAAAGCCGGGCGGTGAAGTAAGCGTTGCTGGTGGTTTAACTTGAATCGGATACTCATCGTCTCTTGTAAAACCAACAGCAAATCGATTCTCAGTTTCATTAAGCCCTGTCTCGTATTCGAACCGAAGTCCAAGATTTAAAACCAGGTCCTCATTTAAGCGCCAGTCGTCCTGAACAAACCCACCAAAATAGTCCAAGAAAAATTCACCAGGAGTTGAGATGGTAGCATTCCCTCCACCACTCGCAGCCGGAGTGCCCATTACCATGGAAGCAATTGAGTCTCCAGCTCCAGATATCCCGCCAGACGTTCGATTCTCATCGAAAGAAAATCTGAAGCCATTATCAAAGTTAAAAGCATTAAGACCCATTCGGCGCCATTGGCCACCGTATTTAACTGTATGAGCGCCTACAAATTTTGAGTACGTCGCACTGACTTCTTGCGACCACCATTCGATATTATTCGACGACCAACTTCCATGGGTATTAACTCCATCGCCATATCCATTCGCTGAAATACTTGGATATTGCTCCAATTGCACCTGATCGAGCCAGTGACCTTTAAAACCTAAGGTTCTTGCATCCGTTGTACTAAAAGAAGGGTTACTCACACTGTCGTCAAAGTACGTATATCCATAACGCAACGTTAAGACATCGGCATCAGCCAAAAGATGAGTACTATTTAACGCAAGAACATAAGCACGACGGAACAAAGTGGCTCCGCCAGTATCAAACGTCGGTGTTACACCCATAATGTCAGTGTAGTATTTGTTTGCTGGCTCTTTCGAATCATAAAACATCCAAGTACTACTCATACTCCAATTATCAGTAACAGCACCGTTACCATTAATGGTCCACTGATAAGCTTTATTATTGAGCCTAGCAGTAGCCTCCACATTGCAAGGAGCCGCACTCGAGGATATAGAACAACCAGCAGCTCGCCCGACACTTGCAAGGTCCTTTGCAAGCGCGACACCAACAGGGTCTAGATACCCTGCGGGAATAACATTCCCAGGAAATGGCCTACCAGTATATGGATTATAAATAGTTCTATTAAAACCAGAAAAATCCCCCCCTGCCTGCTTTATAGACGGGAATGTCATTATGTCACTACGTAGATCAACATTTCTGTAACCTTCAGTACTAAAGTAGAAAAAGACTTTGTCCTTCACAATCGGACCACCAAAACCACCTCCCCATAGATCGTAAGGAGCATCAGCAGCTTTTTCACTCTGGAAAAAAGTTTTCGTGCGGCCAACATTAGGGCGAGATTGATAAAGTGCACTGCCAGCCCACTCATTTGATCCACTTTTATGAATGGTATTGAAAACAGCACCACCGGTCCGGCCCATCTCAGAATCGTAGGAGTTGATTTGGACCTTCATCTCTTCGGTGCCCTCGAAATTTGGAATAATAACTGCACGATTTCTCATGTCCGAGATGGCTACCCCATCGATCGTGTAATTGTTACCTCGAAGAGGACCGCCTCCAAGTGACAAAAGAGATGAATTAGTTTGGTCCTGCTGCCGAACAAACATCGGATCACCGGCATGCACCACATTCGGGGTTGTAACAGCCATAACGAAGACGTTACGACCCGGAGTGGGAAGGACTTCCAATTGAACCTTGTCAATGGACGATGCAATGGATGCGTTAGCCCTCTCAATCAGAGGCGTTTCCCCCGTAACGGTAACTGACTCAGAGATATCCCCAACTTGCAACACAATATCCTGCACTAGTTGAGTGGCCACACCGAACTGTAGTCCCTCACGGGTGTATGACGCGAAACCGGGCAACTCAGCTGAAAGATTATAAATACCTGGAGTCACACTCGTAAACGCAAATTCACCCTGACTATTTGCAATAAACATACGAGAAATCTCAGTATCCAATTCAACTAAAATCACGGATGTTCCAGGCAGAACCCCGCCGTCTGCATTAGTAATTACGCCTCTCACACCTCCTTGAAAAGTCTGAGCTAAAAGAGAAGCAGGCAGCAGTAGCACAAGGCCAACCAAGAAAGGCCTAACCGCAATCATTTTCGTAAACCCCCAATATTGAGAACATTTACACAGCCGATTTAAATAAATACCAAGAATTGAGACAGATCCTATGTCAACTGGCGCTTAGTCGTCTAGACTCTATAGATCTTGTTTGATATTCTGATTTCTAAGGACACGCTATGATTCAAGTACTTTTGGTCGCCACCCTGCTCGGAAAAACAATATGGATGGACGTAGACCCCGCAGTTTTAGAAGGAGGTCACGAGCCAGACGACGGATTGGCCCTGTTACAGGCGTTCAACTCACCTGAAATAGATGTAAAAGGTATTAGTGTCGTTTTCGGCAACTCCCCCCTGACAGTGGGTTATCCAAACGCAAAGGAAATCGCCAAACGCTTTGGACCTAAAAACATTCCTGTCTACAAAGGGGCCGCAAATCGCCACGAACTCGGTACTACAACCGATGCTTCAGCAGCTCTATCAAGGGCACTAGAAAAGGAGCCGCTAACCATACTGGCTCTTGGACCAGTAACGAATGTAGCAACAATGTTGATGAATAATCCAAAATTAAAAGGTCGAGTTAATGAGATAGTTGCTGTAGCCGGACGCCGCCCAGGGCAACAATTCCTTCTCGGAAACGGCGATACTCCCCTTCGCGACTTCAACTTCGAATCTGACGCACCTGCTATGCAAGTATTGCTGCAATCGGGAGTTCCTATTACACTAGCGCCCTTCGAGATTTCATCAAAAACACCTTTAACGAAGTCCGATATAGAACGCTTTTCCAAGCATCCAGAACTCGCCGAATTTTATCTACAGCCACTTCGAGATCGAATAAAGCGATTCAAAGAGCGGTTTAATGTGCCCGCGGTGTTTCCCTTTGATACGTTGGCCGTCGCATATATAACCAGTCCTCACTCGATATCCTGTGCCAAACTCCCGGTTGAGATTCAGACCCTTCCAGACGATATCCAGCCAAATCAAAACAAACCTTATTTAATAGTTTCTTCGGAGATAGTAACACCGATAAAAGTTAATTACTGCCACACAGCTTCCCATGAATTCGTACCAGATTTGATGCGTCGTTTTTTACGTAAATGAGGATTCCTCAGCCCAGTTTAAAGCCTTAAGAAAATGCTATACCCTAGGAGACACTACATGCAACGGTGTATTTACACAGTATTGTTAGTTTTATGCTCCAACATTGTCGTTTTAGCAGATGACTGGCCGGAATGGCGAGGTCCAAACGGCAACGGCGTAAGTGCAGAACTGAAACTTCCAGTCACATGGGGAGAACACCAGAACATAAGCTGGAAAGCCCAGCTAGAAGGTAATGGCCTTTCCTCACCGGTCGTATTCGGTAATCAGTTGATAGTCACATCACAAGTTGGCCGAGGTATTGTTCGCGACGGTAGACACCCAACACTGGGTAGCGGGAACAGTTCTTCCGAAGAACGATCTCTCAATAATGACGAGAACAAAAACATCGGGTTCGTCGTAGAATCATTCTCTCGTTCCAATGGACAACTGATGTGGCAGCACGAATTCTCTGCGCAACCAGTATCTGGCAAGCTACCGTCGGTTCACCGCAAAACAAACCTCGCAAATCCTAGCCCTGTTACTGACGGTGAACACATCTACGCTTTGTTTGGAACAGGACAACTTACAGCACTTAACATGAATGGCAACGTATTATGGCAAAGACATTTGGGCGTAGATTACGGCCCCTTTCAAATCGTTTGGGGGCATTCCAGTTCACCAACCATATACAAAGATTTGCTAATTCTCTTATGTGACCACGAGCCAGCGTCTTACCTACTAGCCTTAAACAAGAAAACGGGCAAAGAAATGTGGCGTGCAGATCGTGGAGCTGGGCTGCGGTCCTACAGCACACCAACAGTGATTTCGATGCCTGATAGTGACGAACTGGTTGTGAACTCAAGTAAGAGCATTGAAGGCTACGACCCGTCAACCGGTAAACGCCTATGGTATTTCAATGAACCAACCCGTTTTCCAGTTACAGTACCCTCATTTGCAGAAGGTGTGATCTATACCAGCCGAGGATACCGTAGTGGGCCATATATGGCTATAAAGCCAGGTGGGCGTGGTGACCTTGCAGGAACCGAGCATATATTGTGGCATGTTCCTACAGGAGCTCCTTATGTGTCTTCCGTAGTGCACTACAAAGGAGTCATCTACTTGGCAAGCGACGCTGGTGTCCTGCAGGCAGCAGATGCCAAAACCGGCGAGCGACTTTTCCAAATGAGAACAGGAGGCGTCTTTTCTGCAGCACCTATCGCTGGAGACGGCAAGATATATTTTGTTAGTGAAAACGGTGAAACCATAGTGTTGCGAGCATCAAGAGAACCTGAAATTGTAACTCGCAACTCAATCAATGGTCGTTTTCTTGCTTCTCCCATTGCTGCCTACGGACAGTTATTTCTAAGAAGTGACGACACTATCTATGCAATCGGGAATCCATCCATGGAGTGAATGAACGTCCTTATACTGCATCTCCAAACTGCAAGTAACATAGGCTCTTACGGTCTACTCTTCCCTTACAAGAACCCTCTCCCACTTACCTTTAACGCCAATTAGTAGCCTATCGCCATCAAGCCGAATGGGTCGTTTTTGATCTGTTCCAATGTAATTCAGTATCGTGCCTCCTTCCACTTGGTGAGTCACATAAGAAAAATCTTTATCCACCGCATACCGTCCGAAGTATCCAACATATGATGGCTGTTCACTAAAGGTCACACTCAATGTACTTAATGTCTCTGGCAAAGGATTTTTCAGAATTTGAATTGATAGAAATCCCGCTTTTGTGTAGATGAAATAACCTATAGGTGAAACTCCAAATGGATGTGTAGCCACACCATCTTCGTAGTTGGTGAATTCAACTAACTTCCATGTACCCGCCAAAATAGAATCTTCACTATTTGCTACAATCGGTTGAATCAACCATATTGCAGACAAAAAGCACATAAGTCGTCGTCTCAACAGAACCTCCCTCATCAACACTTGATCTAATGAGCCTTTTACCTCAAAAAACTACCGTAACGCAAAACACTTCAAACAAGCCCAACATTATGAGACACCACACCAGCGACATTAATTCTACACTCTCCATTGAGTGAACCAAGACTTAGAATCCTAAAATCATAAATTATTGGAGTAATATGATTACATGAGAGATAGTCCCTATTTACTCGACGAATCGGATTTTGAAGGCTGCACACAAATACTGAAGGAACGACAAATACTAGACAATTCCGAACACATTCTCGACCTATCCAAGGCCGGAGATGGCAATATGAATCTCACGCTACGGATCGACACAAACAAACGGTCGTTTATCCTGAAGCAAGCTCGTTCTTGGGTAGAAAAGTACCCGGAAATCGCAGCACCGTCGGAGCGTTCCCTCGTTGAAACGGCTTTTTACGAGTACATTCAGACACAATCGGCACTAAAAGCAATAATGCCTCAACTCATCGGGAATGATCAAAAATCCCGCATTTTAGTAATCGAAGACCTCGAAAATTCAACAGACCTCACATCATTGTACTCTGGGGATTATCTCTCCGAATCTGAGGTGGCAACGCTCATTTCTTTCCTCAAAATTCTCCACCAACCATTAACCGATCTCGACAAGGAAATCTTCAGAAACCGACAGATGAGAGCGTTAAACCACGAACATATTTTTCAACTACCTTTAGAACCGGACAACGGGATAGAACTGGATAGCGTCACAAATGGCCTGCAAAAAGCAGCTGATTCGTTAAAAAAAGATCGAGTCTATGTTGAGAAAATTGTTGAGCTTGGGGAAACCTATTTAGCAGATGGATGTTCCCTTGTTCATGGAGACTTTTTTCCAGGCAGTTGGCTTCGTACTCCTAATGGTATTCGTATAATCGATCCGGAATTTTGCTTTACAGGTACTCCTTCTTTTGACATCGGTGTCATGCTTGCACATTTATTTTTGTCGAATCAGCCCGAAGGTATTCTTCGATATGTGCGTTCAGCATACTCCGCAGACACGCCCATTCTCACGCTCGCGAATGGTTTCGCTGGGGCTGAGATCATGAGAAGACTCATTGGTGTAGCACAGCTCCCTTTAGACGTACCAATTTCAAAAAAACGTGAGTTGCTCGACCTCTCTTATCACCTTGTGCTTGGAATATGACCAATAAAACTTCTCGATTCGGAATCGGAACCAGCCTCATCTTGCTGGTAGTAAGCGCCCATTTCATACACGATGTATTTACTTCGTTCGTCGCACCTCTATTGCCACTTCTTATCACTAAGCTGGACATTACTCTTTTCCAAGCAAGTACTCTTCCAGTATTTTTAACAATCCCCTCTGTCTTCAATCCGCTTCTAGGTTCTTTTGTCGACCGGAGTCAATTGCACAGGTTATTTGTAGCAATCGGCCCTGCAGGTTCTGGCACGTTAATGGGCTTAATGGGGGTAGCTCCAAACTTCGCAGTGCTCTCGGTAATCCTTCTATCCGCAGGGGTAGCAGCATCCTGCATTCACGTAACCGCTCCAGTCCTAATACATCATATTTCACCCAAGCGTGTCGGGAGGGGTATGGGTTGGTTTATGGTCGCCGGCGAATTAGCTCGTACAATCGGCCCACTAATCGCAGTTCAATTCGTTTCTTTGTATGGACTCAACGGACTTTGGAAACTCATTCCCGTAGCAATTGGTTCTTCAGCTATTCTATGGTGGAAACTCGGTGCCATTGCAATCGTTAGATCAGAGACACCTCCAATTCCTATCCTCACCCTTTGGGGACAAATGGGGAAACTTCTTCTTACAATCACAGGTATCATGGCGTCACGAGCTTTTTTAGTAGGATGCCTTACTACATTCCTCCCAACATTTCTCTACAGTGAAGGCCAAAGTCTATGGAAAGCCAACATTGCCTTATCTATTCTTGAACTTTTCGGTGCGATGGGAGCCTTTTTCTCAGGCACATTTAGTGACAAGCTGGGACGCCGCACTATTATTGCCTTCAGTCTCGGGATGTCACCAATACTGATGTTGCTATTTCTTCACACAAGCGGTGTACCACAATTAATCATACTCGGTTTCCTCGGACTCACAATGCTCTCCACTGCCCCAGTCATTATGGCCATTGTGATAGAGAATTCAGGCAGCAACAAAGCGGCTGCTAACGGTACCTACTTCATGATCAACTTCGGAGTCCGAGCAATCACGCTTCTAGCTATCGGTTACTTCGCAGACAATTTTGGCCTGCGCGCCACATACACCTGGTGCGCTGGAATTGCCACAATTGGAATCCCTCTCGTGCTACTACTACCTTCCAGCGAATCCACTAAGCAAGTTGATTAACTGTCAACCTAGATAAATTTAAACTAGCAGTCAATTATCAGTACGCAAGTGCTGCAGTCTCTCGCCGTACGTCACCAGCTGCCACCAGCAAACCCGTCTCCGGATCACGATATGTAACTGTGAGAGCACCCGTGCGCCAATTCCATGGTCCCCAGGTTTCAATTTTGTGGCCCTTAGAGCGCAGTGCTTCAAATGTCCCCTCAGGAATACGAGATTCAACACGTAAAACTCCAGGAGTGCTGTTTGTTTCACTACCCGTCGGCGGAAAGTTATATGTTCCAAAACGTGGCTGGTCAACAGCATGCTCAGGAGACATTCCCCAAATAACAACATTCAACAAAACCTGGAGGATAGCCTGGGCTTGCTGGTCACCACCAGGTGTAGACAACCCCATAAACGGTTTACCGTCCTTCATTATCAAAACCGGATTGTTCGTATTTCGTGGCCTTTTTCTAGGGGCAATCACATTCGCGAGAGCAGGATTCAAGTTGAACTGGTACATTCTTCCCCCTAATCCAAAACCCCAACCTGGAACCATCGGAGTAGTCATATGGCCATCACTTTCGGTCATAGAAAAGAGATTTCCATCACCATCTATGACATTTAAAGATGTAGTATCTTGAAAAACCTGGCTACCATTATCTAAATCGAGAGAACCAAAATGAGACGGGGAGTCCCTTGCCACACCGCGCATAGTAGCCGGGTCGGCCCACGGAGGCAGGTCAGGAAAAGCCTCGTCTAAATTAACGAGTAATGCACGCGTTTTGCCGTAACTCTTCGAGTACAACGACTCAGGAATTTTCGTAAAATCTGGATCCCCAATGTACTTATGACTGTCTGCCATTCCCAACGAGATCACTTGAGATAAAACATGAATGTAGTTTGATGTGTTATAGCCCAAACTTTCTAAGTCGAAATTTTCAAGCATGTTCAGGAAAAGGAGCAGTCTTGGACCTTGACTCCAGCCATCGCATACATAGATGTCATAGCCAAAAAACTCTACCTGAAGTGGTTCCATCCACTCCCCCTTATACTCAGAAAGATCGTTGTAGTTTACTAGTCCACCTTTAGCTTCCTGATATAACTGAGCAACAGCCCGAGCCGGCTCTCCCTTATAAAAGGCATCACGAGCAGCGACAATTCCAGCAATCCGAGACCCACCATTAGACAGCACTTTGGTTTCCGCAGAAATCATGTAGCGCATAAGCCTTCCTAGGTCTTTATTTAGCATTCGGTCTCCCAGCCGTTGCCGACCTAAACCATTTGGATACCAAAAGGAAACGTTATATGGATATCTTTTTATTTGCTCTTCCTGAAGATCCAGGAGCCCCTTTTGATGCTTATAAAGATGATAGCCTTCTTCCGCAATCGCCAACGCGGGCTTAACCGCCTCTTCGAAACTAAAAGAACCATATTTGGAAAGAGCAGCGAGCCAGACATCTACGTCTGCAGGAATAAGCGCATTGTTAATCGGAGTTTTGCCATGTTCTTGGAAATGCTCTAATGTCGCCGCGGAAGGTGACCAACCGGCGCCAACACGAGTAAGAACTTTTTGGTCCCGTGCGCTGTAGAGAATCAGTGGTGCGACACCGGTCCAACCAGCATAACCCATCTTCATAACCTTAAGTGCCATTGCAGCAGACACGCCAGCATCAAACGCGTTTCCTCCTTTTTTAAAAGCTTCTATCCCGGCCAACGTTGATAGGTAATGACCACTAGCGATCGCCCCACGAGTACCCATCACTCGAGGTCGCATCGCTTCGATGTTATTCGAGTCATAGACGTGCCCATAGCTTCGAAATGAACCGACCGTATTAAGAAGCTCTCGCTCTTGAGATGTGACCAAATGGGCAGAGCCCACAATCGCTACGATAACCAAAATATTGTGCATAGTTGATTCCTTCTTGTTAAGGGCACATTGTTATAGAAAAACAAACATATAACGCTCTTGCGGTATTCAACATGGCTACCACACAAAAACATTTCTTACCACAATTCGCCATCAATGATAAAAACAGCCTTCAAAGGAGAAACGACTATGAAAGCTTGGCCCCAAATGAACCTCGCTGGAGGACCGGTACAACTTAACGAGAAAACCCTGAGAGATCAATCGCGACCCGTCCTCTATCATTACGACCCAGCTTTCATCGATTTTTTCGAACATACCTGTAGCCTGCTAAAGGATGTCTATCATACCAACTATGACGTTGTGATTATGCAGGGGGAAGCAGTTCTAGCTCTTGAATCAGCAGCAGCAAGTCTCTTTTCACCTGGGGACAAGGTGCTCAACCTTGTTTCTGGAGTATTCGGTAAATGGTTCGAATCATTCATCCGAAAATATGAGGCCGAACCCATTGAGCTTGCTGTACCTTACAACAGAGCTATTGACCCAAACGATGTTCGCCTGATATTAAGGAAACACCCTGATATCAAATTTCTGTCAGTCGTTCACTCAGAAACCCCTTCAGCTACAATTAACCCGGTCAAAGAAATCGGTGCCATCGCAAAAGAGTTTGGTGTATTAACAATAGTCGACACCGTATCCGGATTAGGAGGTGAAGTCGTTTGCCCTGACACCTGGGGAATCGATATCGCCATCACTGCTCCACAAAAGTGCCTTGGAGGACCTCCAGGACTATCGATGCTCTCAATAAGCCCACAGGCTTGGGACATGATGGAGTCCAAGAACAATCCAACTAGAGGCAGTTTTCTATCTATCCTTGATTGGAAGGAAACATGGATCGCCAACAAAACTTTTCCCTACACTCCTTCCGTGAGTCTAATTTATGCATTGGAATCTGTGTTATATCAAGCAAATGAAGAAGGAATCGTCAACATGGCAGCAAGACATGCTTGTGTAGCCCGAGCCTGCCGTCGAGGAGTAGAGGCGATGGGCCTCAAACTATGGGCTGACAACGAACAGATAGCAGCTCCTTGTGTGACCGGAGTTTTAATGCCAGAAAAACTAGACGAAGAATCTTTTCTTGCTCTACTTCGCGACCGTTATGGAATCATGGTATCGGGAGGATATGGGCCACTGAAAGGAAAGCTTTTTAGGCTAGGACACATGGGTCCTGTTGCTCACCCAACCTACATCACAGCTCAACTAGCAATGGTGGAACGCACGTTAGCAGACTTAAATATTCCAATCGATTTCGGCAAAGGTGTAGGTGCTGCAATCAACAGTCTGTCGGATTGGAATCATTCATGAAACTCCTCAAGCTTGCGATCCTCTCTATGTTACTGACAGCTGATTTCTCAGAGTCACGTGTAGTGAGCTTGGTCATAAAAACAAGAGAACTCGTGTTATCGGGAAAGCCCTTTGGGCCTGCCGGCCCTTACGAAAGTCTTTCCGGTACCGTTAAATTTGCTTCCAACCCAGAACTGCCTGCAAACACGGTAATAGTAGACCTAGAACTTGCTCCAAGGAACGAAAGGAATGAAGTTGAGTTTTCTGCTGATTTTTTTTTAATCAAACCTGTGGAACCCGAAAGGGGAAATGGGGTCCTTTTCTACGAAGCAGGCAATCGTGGTAGAAAACGAATCCTTAGCACCTTCCAAAATGCT
>CAZFLB010000327.1:0-6804 GCA_964518945.1 uncultured Acidobacteriota bacterium
AAAAGTTTGAGGCAATACTTGCTAGAAAGATTGATTGAATGAGATCATGACCTGTAAGGAGCAACACATGAAACAAACTAGGCTCTACTGCATTCTTTTTCTTTCGGGCTTTTTAGGCGGTGCAGTTGCATGGGGGCAGAGGACACAGAAACCGGTACTTCATGGCCGGCATTGGATGGCCATAACTGGGAAACCTCTGGGTGCAACCGCAGGAGCAATGATGTTCCAAAGAGGAGGTAATGCTGTAGATGCAGCATGTGCGATGCTCGGTGCCACAGCAACTATGTATGATGCGCTGAGTTGGGGTGGTGAGACTCAAGCATTGATATACCACCCTGACAAACAAAAAGTTATTGCTATCAACGCCCTTGGCGTGGCACCTTCAAGTGCAACACCTGAATACTTTCAAAGTAGGGGTATGTTGTATCCACCAGAATTTGGGCCACTGGCTGCGGTAACTCCTGGGACGCCCGGAGGTTTAATTACGATGCTGGCTGAGTATGGAAAGCTGAGCTTGGAAGAAGTACTTGCACCTTCCATTGAAATGGCCGAAGGCTATGCTATTGAAGAACAACTAGCCAATAGTATTGAGTCCCAGCGAGATCAAATCCGAAAATGGCCTTATTCTCGGGAGATTTTGCTTCCACATATTGGAGAGGTTAGAGAAGCCCCTTATCCGGGAGAGGTCTTTCGCCAGCCTGACTTGAAAAAGACTTTAGAAAAACTGGTTGAAGCCGAGCGTGACGCTTTGTCTGAGGGGAAAACACGCGAACAAGCTATTTATGCTGCTTACGACCGATTTTACAAAGGTGATATTGCAAAAGAGTTCGTGCGTGGCTCACAAGAGCAAGGCGGCCTTCATACGGAACAGGACCTTATTGAATGGCAGGTGTATATTGAGGAGCCTGTCATGACTACATACAAGGATATTGAAGTATATAAGCTCAACCACTGGGTACAGGGACCAGTGCTAAACCAAACTCTAAATATTATTGAGGATATAGATTTGGTATCTATGGGGTACAACTCAAGTAAGTACATCCATACGTTGTATCAAGCAATGAGTCTTGCTTTTGCCGACAGAGATTTTTATTATGGCGACCCATACTTTCCTCCGGAAGAGCCAATCGCAGGCTTACTCTCAAAGGATTATGCTCGCTCGCGGCGAGAACTGATTAATTGGAGAAAAAACGATGCCCACATTAAACCCGGAGACCCTTACCCGTTTCAAGGAGAAACGAATCCATACTTGCACTTTCTGGAGCATTGGAAGAGTAACAGTCCGGTAACTGAAGAAGACTCACAAGACTTTGAACAGGGTTTTTATGCAGGAACAACATCGATTCAGGCTGCTGATGAAGAGGGTTGGGTAGTTTCGATTACGCCAAGTGGTGGTTGGATTCCGTCTTGTATAGCGGGTCGAACAGGAATAGGCATGAGTCAGAGAATGCAGAGTTTTGTCCTGGACGAGAGTAAAAACCCTTACAATGTTCTCTCACCTGGAAAACGACCGCGTGCTACCTTGACCCCGAGTCTCGCGTTGAAACAAGGGAAACCGTTTCTTTCATTTGCAGTCCAAGGTGGCGATAGCCAAGATCAGAATCTATTGCAGTTTTTCTTAAATGTCGTGGAGTTTGGAATGAATGTACAAGAAGCATCGGAGGCTGCTAACTTCAATAGTTTCCAGATGCAGAGCTCGTTTGGTGCGCATGAGTCGGAACCAGGGAAACTACTCCTTAATGAGTCCGTCTCTCCATGGGTGCGCAAAGAACTTCAGGAGAAGGGTTATGAACTAATGTTTCGGTCCAGAACTTCGGGTCCGATTAATGCGATTTTCTTTGACACGGAAAACCGCACGATGTGGGGTGGGGCAAGTAATCATGGTGAGGATTATGGAATTGCTTGGTAAAGGAAAAATTCATTTTGTAGTCATAAGTTGTATTGTAGCAGCATTTACGTCAGCTCAAGGAGTAGAAGAGTCGGTCCCAAGTAAGCTCATAGTAGAGCCAAAAACTCTTTCCCTACGCGTTGGCGAGTCTGCAAAACTTGATGCGACTGTACTCGATGCAGCAGGAAACACTCTCGATGTTCCAATTTTATTCTTGCCTCTGTATGGTCAGTTCTGGAATCTTGAGCATCGTACTTGGGGTTTTAATATTTTCAAGGTTAGACGAGATGGTGAAGTGGTAGCTTCACGCCCAGGCGAGTATGCGATCATGGTTCGTGTTCCAAAGGATGCTAATGCCAGAAGTTTAGAGGATGAAGCATTCTTGCAACAAGAAGTGCCACTTACGATTTTGCCCCCACCGATAAACAGGATTTCATTTGTAGATGTTCCGAAAACTTTCTTTGTAGGTACGAGATTCCAACTTGATACCCGAGCTTGGGATGCTGAAGACCTTATTCGGCGAGATGAAGTTTTCACGTATACATCTACCGCTCCACTGGTTGCCAAGGTTTCTAGTCGGGGAAGTGTTGCGCTGCTTGATCGTGGTAAAGCGATAATTAAAGTGGAGTCTGGAGATGTTTCCACGACACTGGAAATTAATGTTGTTGATAACCCGATCTCATCACTGGACCTTCGAAGTAGTAGTGAGATGGCTCGCACAGGTGATGTCCTGCGTTTCAATACAATTGTTAAAGACGAGGCAGGAGCGGTAATCCCCAGTATTCCAGTTAGCTATAGTTTTGCTGCAGACACCGACCCACTTGCAGTAGGTGGGCCGAGTTCTGGTTTCATAATGCAGGATGGAAGGTTTGTTGCTGATCTACCTGGTCAGTACACGATTACAGCTACATCGGGAGGAATTAGCAACTCTATTTCTGTGGAGATTACTCCACGGAATGTGAAACGTCACGTGGAGCTTGTTGGTCATGGCCGTGTTAGTGATAGGGCTACTTCTGACCTTTGGGTTTGGGAGGGTGTTGATGGAAATGATTATGCAATTACCGGAACCCATAATGCATCTGGCCACGCTTTTATTTGGGATGTAACTGATCCAGCTAATATGGTGGTTATAGATACCGTACACGTTGATGCTCGGACAGTGAACGACGTTAAGGTGGCTAAAGACGGTCGTACGGCAGTAATTAGCCGTGAGGGGGCTTCGAATCGTAGAAATGGTATTGTTTTACTCGATGTATCTTCCCCTAAAGTAGTGGTACGTATTCTATCGAATTATGACAATGAGTTAACGGGTGGGGTTCACAATGTTTTTGTTTATGATGAACATGTGTATGCGTTGAGTGCAGGCCAACGATACGACATTATTAGCATTGAAGACCCTACGCAACCTCACCGTGTTGGTCGTTTCGCTCTTAGTAATCCGGATCGTTCAATACACGATGTTGTGGTGAAAGATGGCATTGCCTATTCTGCTAATTGGAACGATGGGGTTGTAGTGGTTGATGTTGGTGGTGGTGATCGGGGTGGTTCATTGACGGCTCCGGTTCAGATTGGTAAGTTTCCATTTCCAACTGGCTGGAATCATGCTATCTATCCTTATCGTAGCGTTTCGACTGGTAAGTTTTATATTTTTGCAGGTGACGAAGCGGCTCGCACCGGAAAGTATAGTCCGCAGCCAGAGAAAGGAACTGGTACTCCGGGCTATGAAGGAGAAGGTTCCCGTTGGAGAGGATGGATTCACGTTCTCAATTGGGATGATGAAGGAGATCCAGAGATTGTTGCTCGTTATGAAGTTCCGGAGGCTGGAAGTCATAACATTTGGGTCGAAAACGATGTAATGTACGTCGGTTTTTACAATGGTGGGCTGCGTATCGTAGACGTTTCCGGAGAGCTAATGGGAAACTTATATAGTCAAGGACGTGAGATAGGTCGTTTCTTACCTTTTGATCCGAAAGGTTTTAAACCAAATGCCCCTAAAGTTTGGGGAGCGCAACCTCATAAAGGTACAATCTTTTTCTCGGATTACAATTCTGGACTTTGGGCAGTGAAGGTTAATGAAGGCGTCGGGGTTGTGGATGAATGACTTTTAAAAAACTATTTCCCGCAGTTCCATAAACTTTTTACTGTGTCTTAGTCTTTGTTGAATGAGCGCTGGCGACTCAAAGATTGATTACAAGAGTTGAGCAAATTGAGATTGGTGTTCCATCTATTGTTGCCGTTTGATATTTCCACTGATTAATTGTTTTGAGAATAGCCTCTTCAGCTTCAGGCCAACGCGGTTCGGTCGCATGCAAAATGGTTGACTCAGAGACATTGCCATCTGGACCGATGACTATTTCTGCAACAACCTTTCCACCTGAGCCTTTTTTGCTGACGGGAAGAAGAAGTTCTACGTCGAATGTTTTTATTGGCATAGGTACTTCACCGACACCAGCTAGAAGGGGATTTGCCACCTTTTTATCTTTCCATGCGTTGGCCCAGGCACAGGGTCTGTTTGACTTGAATTCTTTAGTGTTTGAAATTGTTTCTTCTTCAATTGTTTTTACTGTAGCGTTACCAATTGAAGCGGTTTCTAGGGGCTCCTCCAGTTTAGATGTGACCAAAGCTTCATTAGCAACAGGAGCAGGTTTGTTTTGCGCGCAGCAAGTCCAGTTCAACAGCAGACAGATACTATAGAATTTCCACCTGCGTATCGGCGATATCATGACTTTATAACTTAAGTAAATTCTCTGCATTATTGAGCGCTTCGTCAATATGGTCTGTATTTGGGCCGCCTCCTTGAGCAATTTGGGCGTTTCCACCGCCCTTTCCACCAACGGTTTTAACGCAAGAGTCGAGAAAGTTAGCCATATTCAGTTCGATATCATTTGAACAAGCAAAAATTAGGTGTGCACGAAAATCAGCAATCGAACCTAGAAAGACAATGCGCCCCGGTTGGTGAACGAGTTGTTGAGCAAGACTACGGAGTGCGGATGGCTTTAGAGAGTCAATGTTTTTTGTTAATACATTATATGGACCAATTTGTGTGGCTTCTGACATGTAGGATTCTGATTTTTCAATAAGTGCGCGCTTTTGGAATTTAGCGAGTGCTTTGCCGATTGTTTTGTTCGCTTTTTGAAGTTTTTCAGCGGTGTTAACGAGTTCTGCTTCGGAGCTGTTGAGAATGCTCGTTAGAGCTCGTGTTCTCGAAACCGTAAGTCGGTAATCCATTAGTACACGGTTTCCGCATAGAAACTCTATACGCGTTCCGTTTTTTAAATTGCTAAAATTTCTAACAACAATTGGCCCAATTTCACTAGTTTTCTGTGGGTGCGTTCCACAGCAAGCTTGCTGGTCAATGCCGTTGATGTCCACAATACGTAGCAGTGTGGTTTTAGGAGGACTTTTTCTGAGTTCTAGAGATTCTGCCTGATGATCCGAAACAAAGCGCGTCTGAATGTCGACGTTACGTTGGACAACTTCGTTGGCATTCCCTTCTGCTGTCTCGATGTCTTTCCAGGTGAGTTGTCTTTTGTCGACATCTATTGTTGATGTATCTGCACCTAGGTGAAAGGAAGTTGTTTGTGCTTTTATTTCCTTTAGAAATGCTGCTGATAAAACATGTTGTCCCGAATGCTGTTGCATGTGGTCGTGACGTCTTGAGGTGTCGATTTGGCAGCGGACGTGTCGGTTTTTTGGCAGTGTCTCTACTATGTGCAGTATGGTTTCATCCGCGGTTTCGAGGACACGTTTTACAGGCACTCCGTCAATGGTCCCACGGTCATCCGGCTGGCCTCCAGACTCAGGATAGAAGTGTGTTTTTTCAAATATGAGGGCAGGTCCATCTTCAGTGTCGCGGACATCGACAATGTCTGCTTCAAATAAATCAACATAAGGATTTTCAAGGTAGAGTCTTTTTGTCACTCGTAGCTCTTAATTAAGAAGTCTGTTGCTATAGTTGTGAATGGGTTGTTGTTGTCGAAGCCTGAGGAGTGACGTCACTATATGCTTTATTACTCCTTATGTTTCGAAAGTAATTCGGATCAGCTCGTTACTGTTGAGTGTGGCTATCTTTTTTAGTCATTCAAACAGTCATGAGTTCCTGTTCTTTGTTTTGAACAATTTTCTCAACGTCTTTTATGTGCTCGTCAGTTAAAGTTTGTACGTCTTTGAGTGCTCGTTTTTCTTCATCTTCTGTGATCTCTTTTTCCTTAAGCAACACCTTTAGACGGTCATTGGCGTCACGCCGTATTTGACGGATGGCAGTGCGACCCTCTTCTGCTATTCGGCCTACTTGTTTTACTAGTTGTTTACGCCGTTCTTCTGTTAGTTGGGGAATTGGTAGTCTTAAGAACTTTCCATCGTTTGCAGGATTCAGCCCTAGGTCTGAAGAAAGGATGGCTTTTTCGATTGCCTCTAGCATGGGTGGTTCCCAAGGTTGTATTGTGATGAGACTTGCTTCGGGTACGGCTAGATTTGCAACTTGATTTAGTGGTGTCATCGCGCCGTAATAGTCCACTTTGATCCCATCAAGAATTGCTAATGAGGCTCTTCCAGTTCGGATCGCTGCAAGCTCTTTCTGGAGAATCTCTAGAGATTTGTCCATACGTCGGGATACATCGTCGAACAGCTTATCCAGCATTACGAAACTCCTTCGTCGAAGGTCACGAGCGAAGACGGTTCAATTAACTCGGGTCCCGACTTTTTCTCCGTTAACAACACGCTTCATATTACCCTTTTTATTAACATCAAATACGATGATTGGAAGAGCGTTGTCCATGCACAAAGATATTGCGGTGGTGTCCATGACTTTTAGTCCTTTTTCAAGAACGTCCATGTAAGTTATCTTTTCAAAAATTGTAGCATGAGGGTCTTTCTCTGGGTCTGCGGAGTAGATGCCGGCAACACGAGTGCCTTTG
>CAZFLB010000328.1:0-4597 GCA_964518945.1 uncultured Acidobacteriota bacterium
TTAACCTTTCGACTAGCCAAAGAGTTCGGCTTTTGTTACGGAGTAGATCGGGCTGTCGAATACGCCTACGAAGCGCGTTCACGCTTTCCTAACCGCAGAATTACTATCACTGGAGAAATTATTCACAACCCTTATGTCAATCAACGCCTCTCTGAAATGGGCGTAGAATTCCTAGTCGGAGAATATGGAACCGATGAAAAATTCTCAGGACTTACAAAAGATGACGTCGTATTACTACCTGCATTCGGTGTAAGCACCGAAGAATTGACGATTCTTAATAACAAAGGCTCTATTCTAGTAGACACAACTTGTGGCTCCGTAATGAATGTCTGGAAGAATGTCGAGCGATATGCAAAGCGCAGCTTTACCTCACTTGTTCATGGAAAGTATGGACACGAAGAAACTAAAGCTACGGTGTCGCGTGCTACACACTCCGGAGGTCCCTACCTCGTCGTCAGAGATAAGTCTGAAGCCGAACTTGTCTGCAACTACATAAAATCGGGTGACGATCCTAAGAAGTTCATTGCAATGTTTCGCAACGCAAGCTCCCCTGGATTCGATCCAGATCAACACTTATCACGCATAGGCGTTGCAAACCAAACAACTATGCTGAGCAGTGAATCACTAGAAATCGCTCGTATGGTTAAACAAGCAATGGAGCATCGGTATGGGGAGACTGAGGCAGCCGCAAGGTTCATCTCATTCGATACAATTTGTAGTGCGACACAAGAACGACAGGACGCTGTAATCGAACTTTGTGAAGAAGGTGTCAACATCATGATTGTAATTGGTGGCTACAATAGTAGTAATACGACCCACCTAGCCGAACTTTGTGAATCCAAATTTCCCACATTTCACATATCAGATTCATCTTGTCTCATTTCCAACAATCAAATACGACATAAGCCAACAAATGACTCCGACGAGTTCATTACCGACAATTGGCTGCCCAACGGCCCGTTAAAAATTGGAATTACTGCAGGTGCATCAACTCCAGATATAAAAGTTGACGAAACAATAGAGAAGGTATTGTCCTTTAGAGGAATGGATAAGACCAACATACTAGGGTAGCTGCTTACCGACCGTACGGTTAAGTTAAGCACATAAGCAATCGACTAATTTCATATATAATTACCAGCTTAACTTCGTAGGGGTCATTGCTAATAACGGAAGTCTTCTCTCTTAATGGAGTCGCACATGAAAACCAGGTCTAACGCTGAGCTTGACACAGTTGCATCAATTGAAAGTGACGACAACTTTGCACATGGACTCAGCCCCCAAGACCTGATCAATGCGTATAGAGCAATGGCTCTTTCACGAGCCGTGGATGATCGAGAAACGCATCTTAAACGGCAAAACAAAACGTTCTTTCAAATGAGCGGCGCGGGGCACGAAGCAGTCTTGGTAGCGGCTGGCATGCTACTCAAACCCGGCCATGACTGGCTCTACCCTTACTACCGAGACCGTGCGCTTTGTTTGCAAATGGGTGTTACGCCGGTTGAACACTTTTTAGGTGCAGTCGGAGCGAAAGCAGATCCGTCATCCAGCGGTCGTCAAATGCCGAACCACTGGGGCTATCTAAAATTGAATCTGCCCAGCCAATCAAGCTGTGTTGGAACACAGTTCCTACACGCAGTAGGCGCAGCAATTGCAGGTCGTCACCAAACTAAAGAGATGGATGCTGATGATCGGGAAATCGTCTACGTTTCTGGGGGAGACGGCTCAACAAGCGAAGGAGAGTTCTGGGAGGCCCTAAACAACGCAGCTCTCCAAAAACTTCCCGTGCTCTTTCTCATTGAGGACAACAAATTCGCAATTTCCGTACCTGTAGAAGCTCAAACTGCCGGTGGTAATATTTCAGAACTAGTAAAAACCTATCCACACCTTCTCGTTAGCGAGTTCGACGGCTGCAATTTTCTTGAAAGTTACGACAAGCTCAATGAGGCTGTGAAATACCTCAGGTCGGGAAGTGGCCCTGTCCTTGCTCATGCCCATGTTGTACGCCCTTACTCACACTCAGTTTCTGACGACGAACGGTTATACAAGACCGAATTTGAACGCAAAGGAGAATTGAGCCGCGATCCGCTCTCCCTTATGAGGTCGTTTCTTACTGAGAAGAAATTGGCAACAGACGAGCATTTAGACGCAATAGACAAATCTGTGACCGATGAAGTAATCGAGGCTTCCGATCAGGCTTTATCGATGGAGTGGCCAAGCCCTGATAGCTGGCCTGAGCAAATGTATTGTCCTGACGTCGACCCTAAAAGCGAGAAATTTATTTCATCACCACAACTATCTGGGAAAGAAGGCACCTTTGTAGATTCACTAAATTCGTGCTTACGAAGTGAAATGGCGCGCGACCCTAACATCATCGTCTTCGGCCAAGATGTAGCTGACGCCAGAGAAAACACTTTAGACGAGGTGAAAGGAAAAGGCGGAGTATTCAAAGTTACCTTTGGCCTTCAACGTGAGTTTGGGACCGAGCGCGTTTGGAACAGTCCTCTTGCGGAAGCATCGATTGTTGGGATGGCCATCGGAGCAGCAACACGAGGTCTAAAACCCGTAGTAGAAATTCAATTTTTTGATTACATTTGGCCTGCAATGATGCAGATACGCAATGAACTTGCGACACTCCGATGGCGTTCTTCGGGTCGTTTTACGGCTCCCGTTGTAGTACGTGTTCCGATTGGTGGCTATCTTACTGGCGGTGCTATATATCATAGCCAATCTGGCGAGGTAATATTCACCCACACCCCTGGCCTTCGCGTTGTAATGCCTTCTAATGCGCTAGATGCCAACGGGTTGTTGCGTACAGCGATTCGGTGTAACGACCCCGTTATGTTTCTCGAACACAAACACCTATATAGACAGACATATAACAAAAGTTTGGATCCAGGTCCCGAACATATGATCCCTTTTGGAAAGGCTCGATTAGACCTAGAAGGAACAGACCTAACCATTATCACTTACGGTGCACTCGTTCGAAAATCTCAAGTTGCTGCACAAAAAGCAGCCGCTGAAGGTATTTCCGTAGAGATTCTAGACCTCCGATCTCTGTCCCCTTACGATTGGGAAGCTATCGCTGCTTCGGTCAACAAAACGAGCCGCGCTTTGGTAGCATACGAGGACACCCGTTCTTTTGGGTATGGAGCAGAAATAGCTGCTCGAATTTCCGAGGAACTATTCGACGAACTAGATGCCCCTGTAAAACGAGTCGGCGCAAAAGATTGCTGGGTGGCCTACAACCCAGATGTAGAAAAGGAGATTCTTCCTCAAAGCGACGACATTCTATCGGCTATAAGGGACTTAGCATCTTACTAAGAGATACCAATGGCCGAACACGCTCCTCATACATCTGTTAAGCCCGCACCTCTCTCACAACTGTCAGAAGAAGAAGAGCTATTTCGAACCGCAGTTCGGGAATTTGCTCAGAATGAGATCGGTCCCCTCGTCAGTCAGATGGACCAAGAGATGCGTATAGCTCCAAGTCTTCTAAACAAACTGTTTGAACTAAACTTAATGGGCATTGAAATCCCGGAGCAGTACGGTGGAACCGGATCTAACTTGTTCATGTCAGTATTGGCCGTAGAAGAAATTTCACGAATTGATGCATCAATTGGCGTTTGTCTTGATGTACAGAACACCCTTGTCAATAACGCTTTAATTCGTTGGGCAACCGATGAACAAAAATCTCGCTATTTGCCCAAACTGGCTACAAACCTTGTCGGCGCCTATGCTCTCTCCGAACCCGATTCCGGAAGCGACGCATTTGCACTTTCGTGTAGGGCAACAGAAGAGTCAAATGGCGATTACTATCGCCTAACGGGTACCAAACTCTGGATTACTAATGCTGAAGAAGCCGGCCTTTTTATCGTATTCGCAACACTAGACCCACGCCTCGACTACAAAGGCATTACTGCATTTCTGGTCGAACGAGATTTCGAAGGTTTCACAATTGGCAAGAAAGAGAACAAACTAGGTATTCGGGCCTCAAGCACCAACGAGCTCATTTTAAATGAATGCATTGTCCCAAAATCCAACATTCTCGGTAATCTAGGCAAAGGATACAAAATAGCAATTGAGACCTTAAATGAGGGCCGCATCGGAATCGGCGCTCAAATGATTGGAATAGCGACAGGTGCATTGGAACAAGCAAGAGATTATACAAAGCAACGAAAAGCATTTGGTAAGACAGTAGCTGATTTCCAAGGAGTACAGTTTCAACTAGCTCAGTGCGCAACTGAGGTAGAAGCAGCACGCCTGTTGGTTTATAACGCTGCTAGGCTAAGGGATAACAATAATTCGTTTCTCCTTCAAGCCGCGATGGCTAAGCTTTTCTCTTCACAAGTAGCAGAACGAGTTACATCTCAAGCAATAGAACATTTTGGAGGCTATGGGTACACCAAAGATTTTCCAGTCGAAAAATTTTGGCGAGATGCCAAAATCGGATCAATCTATGAGGGAACATCCAACATGCAACTCCAAACTATAGCGAAATATTTTCTTAATAACGCTTGAAGGGTTTCAATCTTGTCAGCACGTGCTCTGGCCGGAAACCAGGTTTCAAGTCGACACCAACACAACCAGCCAAAGCTAA
>CAZFLB010000329.1:0-6343 GCA_964518945.1 uncultured Acidobacteriota bacterium
AGTGACTGTGAACTGGTGTAGGTTTATCTGGAGCGAAGCGTACAACACTTATTCGAAATTGCCCATCTGGATCCTCATATAATCTTCGGCTAGGAAGGTTATTACCGACCTGAACTTCATGACCTTGAGTTGTTAGATGCCCACCCTCCATGACTAACCTGTGAAGATGAGTTCCAATTGCCTGGAGAGCTGTATTGTCGGTACCCTCACTTGTAACAATTTTTTTAGCATCTACAACAAAATCATTCAAAGAATACGTTATTTCGTTTGTATTAATAGGCATGATTTCCTCCTTGACAGTGGGTAGAGTCCATACAAAAAGTAAAGATCTTTACCAAACCTTAATGGTTTCAGCATTGTATCAGATTAAGATGTTCCATCAATTACAGTAATTCGTTTGACTTGCTCACTTACCGGCTATACAAAATATAAGTATTTACACAAACCCGATCCCTAACTCAGAGGTATAGTACCTACAAAATAGGTATTTATTACAGGATAATTTTTATTTTTGAAGCAGCTTCTCTGGCTTTTTCACGAGCTTGATCAATGTTCTCACCCAGGCTAAGTATCACTCCTAATCTTCTGTGTCCATTTATTTGAGGTTTACCAAATAGACGAAGATTTATATCAGGATCAGATAAAACATTATCAATTTTGTCGAATTTTATGTCATTGGATTTACCTTCAGCAACAATCGCAAATGAGGCTGCAGGACCTAATTGTCGGATATTGGGTAATGGAAGTCCAAGAATTGCGCGAACATGCAAAGCAAATTCTGAATAATCCTGAGATATCAAAGTAACCATTCCCGTGTCATGTGGTCTTGGTGAAACCTCGCTAAAAAATACTTCGTTGCCTTTGATAAATAGTTCCACTCCAAATATCCCAAATCCACCTAATGCTGAGGTAATAGTATTAGCAATAGATTTAGCTTTCGCTAATACGTTTTGATCCATTGAATGAGGTTGCCATGATTCTCTATAATCACCATCAATTTGCAGGTGCCCTATAGGATCACAAAAGCTAGTGCCATTCAAATGGCGGATGGTGAGCAATGTTATTTCATAATCGAACTCTATGAATGCTTCTAATATAACTTTAGTGCCGCCACCTCTTCTCTCTTTTGCTGCAGTTTCCCATGACTGCTTTATATCATTTCTATTACGTGCAACGGTCTGACCACGTCCAGAAGAACTCATTACAGGTTTTATAACACAAGGAAAACCAATTTTATCAGATGCAATCAAGCATTCTTCTAATGATTCAGCAAAGGAATACCGTGAAGTAGGCAAATTAAGATCCTCGGATGCCAGCCTACGGATACCCTCTCTATCCATGGTTAATATGGTAGCTCTAGCTGTTGGAATAATATTCATACCATTCTGTTCTAGTTCCAGTAAAACATCAGTTGCTATTGCTTCAACCTCTGGAACTACGAAATCTGGCTTTTCGAGATCTATAATATTCTTTAAAGCATCTCGATCTAACATGGATAAAACATGGGATTTGTGAGCGATTTGCATTGCCGGAGCATTAGAATATCTGTCTACAGCGATAACTTCTATTCCCAATCGTTGTGCTTCGATTGCAACCTCTTTACCCAGTTCACCTGCTCCTAAAAGCATAAGCTTGGTAGAAGAATTAGAAAAAGCAGTACCAAGAATAACCATTCACCACCTCATTTATCCATAAAATGGGGCCTTTTTGCGTTAAATTTCCAAATACAAAATATGATTACGGATTATCTGAAGTAGCCTGTCATCAATCTGGATCGTACTTGTTTGTACCTTCATCACTTGGTTGCGCTGCCCACCAAAGTAAAACTATGCCAGTAACCAACCCAAGCCACAATAGTTGCCACCAACCAGATCTATTGATGTCGTGGAGTCTTCTGGCACCTAATGCGAATCCAGGTATTAAGGTAACAAGTTGAAACAATCCTTCCAGGGCACTAAAAATGCCCGCAATCGAATTTAAAATACCAAACCCTATATGTGCTGCCAAAATAAATAATAACCACCACCAATATTCCGCCCGAGTAGATCTTCCATAAAACTCAAAATATCTTCTAAAACCTAGACTAATAGCATCTAAAAAATTTGTTTTAGTTGTTGATGTACTAGGTGAATCAATAGGAGACCCTGCAGGAGTGCCACATTTCCCACAAAAATCTGCCCCTTTTAAGAGATCTTCACCACAATTAGAACATTGCATAATATCGGTATTGTATCAAATATAATTCTTTATACAAATACACTCTCTTATCAACCAACACACCTATTAGCTACTATTATTGATAAGATAATTACAGTTTAATAGATTAGGCTTGATACTTTAACCATATTAATCAGGAATTTATTTTTCTAATACAACTGAATTTTCCATTTGTTTCAATGAGACTTTCCAATACCTATTAAGCAATTGGTTGGTTAATTTCTTACTATGTTTAACAAATCCATTTTTCAAATAAAATCTAATTGCCCATCTCGCATCTTTCCAAGTACCAACAAGTAACCTGGAATTATTATTAATCTTAAACAAATATTGTAATAATGATCTACCTACTCCTGTTTCTTGATAATCAGATAACGTATAAGCATGCCTTATTAAAGTAACGTACTCTAATTCCTGAATTCCCATTACCCCAACCAGTGTATTATTCTTCTCATATCCAAACATACGAACACCGCTATCAAATTCATTATTAAGTTCTTGTTCTAGCATATAAGGTTCATGCCAGCAATCTTCCGGAATTACACCTTTGTATTTTAACGCTGCATCGTTAATTACATGGAGAATACTAGGAATATCAATTTTGGTACATTCACTTATATGTTTAACTCTGACAGATTTCATTTGCTCAACCACTCAATACATTATGATTAGTGTTTTATCATTATGCGGATTATCCATAACATAAGAAATATTCCAATGACAACACTAACAATTACATCCATGATTAACCTTTTCCGATGCCAAGTATTTCCAAGAAATGAAGGACATCGTCACTTACTATATAACAATAAATTCAATATTATTCATTGTGATTTAATCTACAAAAGCAAGAAGATTTAATTGGCACATCGGTGCGACCTAATGCTAATTCTAGATTTTGTTCTACCAAACTAAGTTCATTTTGTTTGTTTTGGCGCTTAAGGCATTCGGATAATCCATGTAAGCTCCAAACGTTATTGGGATGACGGCGAGCTCTAATAACTGATGGATCAAATCCAAGATCTGCGCGATAAACTTTCTCTGCTTCTTCAACTTTTCCTTGTTCTAATAGTAGTGCTCCCAAAGCATGTCGTGCGGGCTGCATCCATCCCCATGGTTCATCATAAGGAAGCGAATCTTCATTTTTTATTGCCTCATTCAAATGTGCAAAGGCCGAACTGAAATTTCCTTTTCTATATTCTATTTCGCCATTTAGCATAGGTTTAGCTATGTTTAGTAAATCGATACATTTGTTATTAAACATCAGGCGAGATTTAGGAACTTTCCTAACGGCTTCCTCAAACTTAGTCTTCTCGATTCCAGCCAGAGTAATTTCACCTAAAGCAGCATATGCCAGAGCTCTGGCATATCTATAAAGCGCTGTAGTTACTAGATATAATGCCGGATCTGCTGGGGGTGGAAGTTCAATTATTTTTTGCCATTCCCCAAACCTTATAAATGCGTGATATTTCAAGCCATAATAACCTTCAAACATATTGGCCATTGGAGGGCTTTTTATACGAATTAAAGATTCTGGTATCAGTTCATCAAACTCCTTTAAAGCTTCCATAGAAGCCTTAAAGTTACCTAAAAACATCGCCCCATAAAGTTTAAAATGAATGTTATGGATAACTGATCCCGCAAATAAATCTAAAATGCCATAAATTGCAATCCTCTTTTTATTTGATTCAATAGCTTGGGAATTACGGTTCACAACATCATTATAATTGCCACATTGAAAATCAATATGTGTCGGCATATGAAGCAGGTGTCCACAATCAGGAACCAGATTTAAAAGCAAATCTCCTGCTCTTAAAGCTACCTCAGGAGTTGGTGACATTTCCATTACGTGAATATAGTAATGTAGAAGCCCTATGTGGGGCTGGTTTCCGTTATTTCCTATATGGGCGATTGCCTTTTCTAAAACATCTTTAGCTTCAAGAGTAGATGCCCCTTCAGAAGGTTTACCTAAATTTAAATCCCAAAGTTTCCATGGGGTCCTTGATATTATTGCTTCCGCAAATAAAGCATTTATATCTGGGTCCTCAGGATATTTTTTTTGCACAGAACGCATAGCATCAGCATAATTATTGTTCCAATGACTAAAATCATCTGGTGGATTTTCTGAGGGATGCCTTTTGGTTAGGGCGTATATTAATTCTTTTTCAAATCCTGTTGAATTACTACTTAGTTGTAATGCCTTCTGAGAAGCATGAAAGCATTCAGCTAAAACCTTGGGTAATTCAATTTGGTCTAACTTATGCCACATCCTGTTATAAGAAGGTCCAGTCGAATATGCCAATCCCCACCAAGCCATTGCACAGTCAGGGTCTTCCTCAATAGATTTTTTGAAACAATCAACTGATTCTGTCCAATGAAATCCGTATGCCCATATTAGGCCACGATCAAACCAAATTTGGGCTTCTTTTGAAGAGGTTGTTATTTTACGTGTATAAGTTCCGGTATTAAATCTATATTCCATTTTCTTTCAGTATAGTATCTTGATATTGTTTTATTTAATAATTGAAGCATTGTATCAGATCAGTTTTTTTAAAAAAGTTTCTAGTAATAGTGCCACTTTATGGATTTCCCCAATTCATAGAACCATTTGTTGGGTTTAGATTCAGCGTGTCTTATATTAGTAACTATTCAAAAATTAAGGTATACTCTTCTAAATTAAACTGATGGAGGTCACGATGGATACTCGTAAAATAACAGGCTTTGCCCTTGCTGGTCCCCCTGTAATTGCTATAATTATATGGTTTATATTTGGGTTTGCTGTAATGGATGGTGTAGGTCCAGATGACCCCCCAAATTTTATTGCCACATTAGGTGCCAACAGTGATGCTGCAAAAATTTTGCTCCCATTAACCACACTTTTGTTTTTAATGGCTGTAGGCGGCGTTGGTTACATCAAAAAATCTATGGAAGGTGGATCTGGTCACTATATAGCAAGTTTTGGATGGTTCCTAATAATACTTGGTGCAGCTGGACAACTGGGCGAATCAGCCCTTACGGTAGCAACCGCTGAAGCTGCTGCTGTTGGTAACATTGCCGTAGCTTCTAGTATGTTTGCTGGATCATCTGCTATAGGAGCAACAACAACAGGCTTTTTCATGCTAGGTTTTGCATTAATAGGGGTTGGAATATTACAACAAAAGAACTTTAACCAGCTTATTGCTGGATTAATGATCGTGGCTGGAATATTTACTGTGGCAATGTGTCTTATTGATTATGAAAGTCCACTGGTTGCCATAGGTTACATAGGTCTGGTCGTTTCTTTTGTTGGTTTGGGTGTAAGTCTTTTAACCAAGAAAGAATAATAATATTTAACATCCTTTTCAGTTATTAAAATTCTGAAAAAGTCTCGACTTAAAATTCGGATGGGGTTAGGTACTTTAGATGAAAATACATCTCTATAGAGTATCTACCCTCATCCATTTTAATATTGCCAAACGATTCTTAGCATTACCTCTTTGATATCAATCATGA
Organism: uncultured Acidobacteriota bacterium; assembly: GCA_964518945.1. GTDB lineage: Bacteria > Acidobacteriota > Vicinamibacteria > Marinacidobacterales > SMYC01 > CAZFLB01. The sequence goes on from CAZFLB010000329.1 coordinate 5,710, forward strand.
AATTTCAATAATGATATAATGTTCTTTTAGCTATCAATTATACTGAGAGATTCCAGATAAATGTTCCACATAAATATGATTTTGGGAAGGATATTTTCCAATCTAATTATTAAATTTTTTGGCAAGTCAAACTTTGATTTGATTACCCCAAATGGCAAAATATATAGACTTGGCGACTCAAGCTTTACAAACCCGTTAACTTTACATGTTAATGACTGGTCATTTTTTGGGGATTTGGTTTTAGGATTTGACTTAGGATTTGCAAAATCATACATAAATAGTAAATGGGACTGCAATGATTTAACAGGATTATTTAAAGAGTTATCCTCTTCGAAATCGAAAATTAATGCGATAGCTAACTATGCCCCCTTTAAACTAAAAGCAATAGTTGGGCAAAGAATCAGGTCAACAAATTCGTTAAACTGGGCAAAACGTAATATTGCAGATCACTACGACATGAGCAACGAATTTTTCCAAATGTTTTTAGATAAATCAATGACATATTCTTGTGCAATATTTAGGCCAGGAGTAAATGATTTACAATTGGCACAAAATTACAAAGTTACCCAATTATTAGGCAAAGCTAATTTACAATCATCAGACCACATTTTGGATATAGGATGTGGATGGGGAA
>CAZFLB010000330.1:0-16109 GCA_964518945.1 uncultured Acidobacteriota bacterium
TATTCTAATCCCTGACCGGTACGTAGGCGGGGTTATGGAACTTTGCTGGGATAGGCGTGGAGAGAATTCCACGTTTAATTATCTTACAGGTAGTCGCGTCGAGTTAATTTCAGAGATGCCTCTTGCAGAAGTTTTGTTTGATTTTTACGACAAGCTAAAGACGATTACTCAAGGGTATGGCTCTCTCGATTACGAAGTAATTGATTATCGAGAGACTAAGATTGCGAAGGTGGACATTCTTGTTAATTCCGAGCGTGTCGATGCTTTGTCACAGATCGTTCATGAGGACAAAGCGCGGTCCCGAGCTTTGCATTATTGCGAACGATTGGCCGACACAATTCCAAAACAGCAATTTAAAATAGCGATTCAGGGGGCAATTGGGGCGAAAATAATTGCTCGTACCACTATTAATGCATACAGAAAAGACGTTACTGCTAAATGTTATGGAGGTGATATCACTCGAAAACGGAAGCTGATCGAAAAACAGAAAGAGGGAAAAAAACGAATGAAGGTGGTGGGTGCCGTTGAGATACCACAATCGGCTTTTGTCTCTGTCCTGAAGTCAGATGAATCCTGACGCGGGTTTGTATGTTCACATTCCGTTTTGCTCGGCTATTTGCCCCTATTGTGACTTCGCTGTAGTTACGGGTACCACACAACACCAAGATAGGTTCTACGATCTATTACTCTCTGATCTTAGAAGGAGAGATTTCCGTTGGAAGTTCGATACCGTTTATTTGGGCGGTGGTACTCCGTCTCTGGTTCCACTGGATGTTCTTTGTAAGATTCGAGAAAGCTTACCGCTTGCTCCAAACTGCAGATGGTTTTTAGAAGCTAACCCGGAAGATGTTAACTGTAAGTCCGTTGCTCAATGGAAGGAGTTCGGAGTAGATACGCTAAGCTTGGGAATCCAGTCCTTCGACGATGAAGCGTTATTGTATTTGGGACGAAGGCATTCGGGCTCGGATGCAGAGCGTGCTATAGAGATTACTAAAAATGCTAATTTTAAGACGTTGTCACTAGACCTTATTTTCGGGTACCCCGGTCAGACCCTCAGAGACTGGAAATTAGCTTTAGATAAAACGGCTTCGTACGCTCCAGATCATATCTCCTGTTATCAGTTGACTATTTATAAAGACACTCCTTTTGGGCGGCAACGAACTAAAGGTGATTTAGTGGAGCTTAAGGAATCATTGCAAGCAGATCTGTTTTTGGAAACTCATTGCTGTTTGAACAATGCTGGTTTTGAGGCATATGAAGTCTCTAATTTTTCATATAGCGAATGCCATCGGTCTCGGCACAACGAGAAGTATTGGAAACATAAGCCTTACCTGGGGGTTGGTCCATCAGCACATTCATTCGATGGTTATCGTACTCGCTCTTGGAATATTCGAACGCTTTCGGAGTGGGAAGAGTGTGTCAAAGCTGGCCGTGATACTGAATCTGGACATGAAACTTTGTGTGATGAGCAGCTTTTGACAGAGACTATTATGCTACGACTGCGCACTAGAGAGGGTCTTGAACTGGATTCTTTACGGCAGAGATTTGGTTTCGACTTACTCGATTGCAATCAAAAACTGATTTCGAAACTAGTTAAAGAGGGTCTTATTAGTGTGGATGGTTCAGTTCTTAGGCCAACATTAAACGGCCTTGCCGTGGCAGATAGGTTGGCAGCATCGTTTCGACTTCCGGAAAAACTGCAGTGAAGGAAGGTACTGTTACTTACGGACGGATTCTCCGATTATGGGCTCCCTTGTCCGTGACGTGGGTGATGGTCTCAATTGAAGGTCCGTTTCTCGCTGCTGTTATTGCGAGGTTGGCAGAACCTACTATTAATTTGGCGGCATATGGAGTTGCATTCGCTTTTGCGTTAATTTTTGAAGCTCCGATTATCATGGTGTTAAGTGCAACAACAGCGCTAGTAGCGGATCAAGAGTCCTTCAGGAAAATGAGGAATTTCACCTATGGATTGAATTTTCTTATAACACTAGCAATGTTGGCCATATTGTGGCGTCCCATATTCCAATGGTTGAGTCGAGATGTAATGATGCTACCGAGTCAAGTAGCAGAACTTTCATATGCAGCGCTGATTACTCTGCTTCCATGGCCCGCTGCGATTGGATATAGGAGGTTTTATCAAGGCTTGTTGATTGGCCAGGAGTTGAGCCGCCGCGTTGCCTACGGAACTGGAGTAAGACTTGTTGCAATGACAGGAGCAGCACTCCTCTTATATTACTATTTCGATGTTGAGGGGACCCTCGTTGGTAGCATCTCTCTTTCATCGGGAGTGGTTGCAGAGGCGATAGCAACGCGATTCATGGCACGGGGTTTGTCTAGGAAACTACCGCAAGTCCAAGAGACATCCTTGAGCTACAGAAAAATATACGATTTTTATTTTCCACTGGCCATGACTTCAGTCCTTTCTTTGGGAGCCCATCCCATGATTACTTTTGCATTAGGTCAGAGCCGAATGGCTCTTGAGTCACTTGCCGTGTATCCAGTGGTGTCATCACTGAGCTTTATTTTTCGTAGCGTTGCATTATCCTACCAAGAGGTGGCGATTACATTTTTAGATGGCTCCAGAGAACATTTTGTTAGGATTGCGCGTTTTGCATTGGGTCTTGGAATCATTTCTGCTCTCGGGCTGGTAATAATTGCATTTACGCCTCTTTCGGTTATTTGGTTTAATCAGGTGTCGGGTTTGGAAATGCAGCTGGCAGAACTTTCAGTTTACCCACTGCGTTTATTTAGTCTGTTTCCATTTTTTTCTGTCTTACTGTCGTTTCAAAGAGCGATACTTGTATTTGGGCGGAAGACGCGACCTATCACCACAGCAACCTCAATCGAACTTGCCGGTATTGTGGGGATACTTTATCTAAGTATTGGGATACTTGACACAGTAGGTGTTGTAGCTGCAGTTGTTGCCTTGTTCGGGGGACGGTTACTTGCGAATGCTTATAGTATGTTTCCGGCATATCATGTGCTTCGTGAAGCCGGTATATTTAGGAATGACGGTTCTGCAGGTACTAAGTAACTTTGTTTTGACTCAACCAAGTGGAAAATTCGAACGCGTTTGCGTTAGTGATTTGTTTTGTATTGTCACATTTAGACTAGATCGAGAAAATCATTGATGGGTAACATTCATAGATAAGCATGTCTGCTATTTATAAACTAGGTGTGCTTATCTTGGTATTGATAACTTGCGTTTCGGCAGGTTTTTTCCAGGATGTGCGATCGGCTTGGACGTGTCCTATACACCGAGAGGTGACCGAAGGCTCTGCAGGAATATGCGGACAGTGTGGGAGCGAATTAATTACTATTGATGTGGAGCAAGCCTATAGTTGTCCGATTCACGCAGTTGTTTCAGCGCCGGATCCGGGAAAATGTCCAATTTGCCAGCGCGAACTTTTTCTAATTACTAAGGAAGTCCAGTACTCATGCCCAATGCATCCAGAGGTTCAAGGCTCTGAGACTGGTATTTGTGACATTTGTAGTATGTCTCTCGAACGGCGTTCTTTGTCGAGACCACATCAGGATCACAATCCGAAACATGGTGGAATGTTTTTTATGGCGCCTGACAACTGGCATCACTTAGAAGGTACTTACCCGATGGAAGGTGTCTTCCGAATCTTTTTGTATGACAATTTTTCCGAACCAATGCAGGTTGAAAGGTTTCGAGGTCGAGCCGTTCTGGAAGAGTCGTTTGACCCTGCTTCAAAGCAAACTGACGAGTTACTTGCGTATCCCCTTCGGCCATCCAGTGATGGTAGTTTTTTGGAGGCTAAAGTCGGCACTGTCAGTCTTCCTCTTGAGATAACGGCAAAAATACAGTTTGAGGATGGTGGAATCTTTGAAAGATTTGATTTTGTTTTTCAAGAGGTTTCGTTGGATGTTAATCTGGATTTAGCTTTGCCAACTGTTTCTCCGCAGCAATTTATTATTCCGCTTGCCACAGTAGACATTGTTGCGGCGATCGTAGATCGGGATAAGACTGTGCGAGAGCTTATAGAATCAGGTAGATTGGCCGAGGTATATCTTCCAGCACTTCAGGCTAAAGATTTAGCACTTGCTCTCGAGCCTCGAATGGAAATTCATGATCGTGACCGCGGAGCAGTTGCTAGGTGGGCATTAAAACAGCTGGTTCGTTCAGCATGGTTACTCGATGATTACGGTGACATGGGTAATCGAACGAAAATAGAAGAAACGTATGTTTTATTCAGTGAGTCGGTTAGAAGAATTGAAGATGTCTTCCATGAGTAAGTTGACTGGTGTTGTTTTCCTGTTAGGGCTGAATGTTGGAATTGTTGCGTCTACAGCGAGAGCTCATAAACCAACCGTTACAAAATACACTTACAACCAAGATATTTATCCTATTTTCCAGTCCAAATGTGGATCGTGTCACCGTTCTGGTGGGGTTGGTCCTATGTCGCTCTTATCTTATGAATCAGCTTTTCCCTGGGCGGTTTCGATTAAGAACCAAGTACTTAGTTTGGAAATGCCACCGTGGTCGGCAGATGAGCGTTATGGAGTGTTTTTACATGAAGGCGGACTAACAGCAAGGGAGGTAGATACAGTTGTAGATTGGTCTCTTGGTGGGAGTCCAGAAGGTGATAGCCTGACAATTGATTTCCAAGAGAACAAAGCTGAGTGGCTGCTAGGTAAACCTCAGCACATCCTGCCCCTGCCCGATGTCGTTGCACTCAGTGCCAACGAGACTGAAGCTCTAAAGGAGTTTATTATACCCACTAATTTTTCAACATCGGTAGCTGTCCGCGCGATTGATTTTAACCCCGGTGCCCGAAATATAGTACGCTCAGCTGTGGTTCGGGTGAAGGGGCACTCTGAACCGATCGCAACCTGGATCTCCGGGCAAGTAACCGTGATGCTTCCAGAGGGGTATGGATACGTTCTGCCAGCTGATTCGAAAATGGTTTTGTCCATTCACTACAAAAAGACATGGCTGGACGAAGGTGTTGCTGTAAGTGACCGCAGTGCTCTTGGGGTTTATCTAGATCAGGGCAGGAATACTAAGGTTATTGATATCGTTAAAGTTAAACCGACAGAACCACACGTTTTGTCTTCTGATTCCAAACTTGTTGCTTTGTTACCCCAGATTGATGCCGAGGTGAACTTTTTGGCGGCTTATTTAGTGAAGCCGGATGGTGCTCGTCAGACGATTTTGGCACTACGAGACCCCAATCGCGATTGGCCTCGTAAGTATTGGTTGAGCGCGCCATTGTATCTGCCTTCTAAAAGTAGTATTGAGATTCTGGTTGAAAGTGGTGACCTTACTGAATCGTCAATTCTTTTGGACTTGGCTCCGACAAGGTGAGGACAATAAAACATTATGTAATCTTTGCCATATAGATACGAAAAAGGATGTTGTACTTGTGTCGGATCTGTTTGCTCATTACCTAACTTTCGCTTATTGCGTGTGTCGAATGACTGACCCAGGTAGTTCGTAGGTTGGGCTGCCGTCAGCAATTACGAGAGTCCCGTTTATAAGAACGAAGTCCATCCCCACTGAATAAGCTAGAGGGTTTACAAAAGTTGCTGTGTCTTTTACTTTCTCTGGATCAAATACTAATAGGTCAGCTTTCATTCCGGTGGCTATGCGACCGCGATCACTCAGCCGTAAAATATCAGCTGGTAGCGTTGTCAGCTTTCGTATCGCTTCGGGCAGAGAAATAATGTTATGTTCGCGTACGTATTTTGAAAGTATTCGCGGGAACGAACCAAAGGCTCGAGGGTGTGCACTGTCAACTGCGGCAGGGTTTATTGGCCTAGAATCGTTGTCGAAAGCGATAAAGTTTGCTTCCATTGCCAGATATTTTTGCTCTTCGTTCATACTTTTGGGTGCGACTCCGCAACCTCCTTCTTGAACAAGATTGAAAAAGGCATCCCATTCGCTGACACCCATCTCTTTAGCAGCCTCCGCGATAGATAGCCCAACTAGTTGAGAATCTGAATTATCTCCGACTCTAGTGATTAATACATTGTCCCAGTTTTGACCAACGTGTTGATACCAGTTTTCCCAGTCTGATGTTTCAATTACTTCTCTTTTTAATGTATCTCTTAAGTTCGGATCAGACAGTGACGCCACAAATGTTTCTGCTCCTTCTGCGTAGTGGCGAGGGTGAAGAAACGATCCGAGGCCAATTCCGTTTCGAATATAAGGATAAACATCGGCGGTTACTTGAGAACCAGTTGCTGCTGCTTGTTCTAGTTTTGTTATTGCTTTTTCCATGAGGGGCCAGTTTCGTTGGCCTGCAGCTTTCAAATGGTAAATGTGGACAGGTAGGTCTGCGTTAGTTCCGACGAGTAAGGCCTCGTCGATTGCTGATAGTAGTTTGCTGCTCTCATTGCGCATGTGCGTAAAATAGACCCCGTTGTGAGCAGCAGCAACTTTTGCTAACTCAATAATTTCGTCTGTCGTCGCATAAGTGCCGGGGGGGTAAATAAGTGATGTCGATAGTCCAATTGCACCATCTTTCATGGCGTCTTCGACGAGTTGCCTCATTTGTTGAAGTTGTTCGTTGTTTGGCGTGACGTCGGTGTTGCCTAAAACAACCCTCCGAACTTGAGCAGCGCCAACGTTGTGAATTACATTTAGTCCGATGCCGTTCTTTTCCAAAATATTAAAGTAGTCGCTATAGCGTTGCCATTTGAGTTCGGGGAAATCGTTGAGGTCGGTTTTTTTCGTTCTTAAAGTCGAGACGTCAAAGCGAACATTGAGAAAAGTCTCTTCGTTTTGAGGAGCAAGGGAGCCGCCTTCACCAACCATCATTGTTGTAATTCCCTGATGGAGTTTGCTTCGGGCTGATTCGGGGTCGGTGAGCAGGGGAAGGCTGCTTCCTCCCATCATATCTATAAACCCTGGTGAAACGACCTTTCCAGAGGCATCAATGATGGATTTAGCTGCTGAAGAATCTAAAGGGCCTATGGCAGCGATTTGATCATTGAGTATGCCAATATCTTCTCGGTAGGCACTAGTGCCGGTACCATCGATGATTTCACCGCCGGAGATTATTATGTCAAATTCTTTCTGTTGTTGACACGTGAGCATCGTTAGACATGAAATGGAAAGAATGATTCTCAACATAATGAGTGCCCCTTTTGGTTTTGTTTTAACATGGTCGGAATTGAGTTAGAGAATCCGAAGCCAATTAAGGAAGTGAAGCGAGAGCGCAGCATAGATCCCACTGACGATGTCGTCAAGGACTATTCCCCAGGGACCATGGAGGCGCTGGTCGATCTGGCGAGCCGGAGGAATTTTTACGATGTCGAAGATGCGGAATAGAACAAATCCTACAAAAGCTACTTTTAGTAGATCTCCGCCCGGAAATAAAAGCGGGACAACTAGGTAGCCGGCTATTTCGTCCAGGACAAAATTTTTGGGGTCTTGGCTTTTCCAATATTCCGTTGCCCACGGTGTTAGGACGGGGTTAGCGAACATTACTATCAGGAGTCCGATTCCAAGTGTTAACGATTGCCAATTCGGAGACACAAGGGTACTAACCCCTATGTGATAGGCAACCCCTAGTAACGCACCGCAGCTGCCTGGAGCGAAAGGAGACAAGCCTAACCCTAGAGCAGAGCCAATTGCTATGTAGAAAGACTGTCGGGTTTTGTTCATTTTTGTCCGAGTTTTTTAGTTATCTGAATGTTCTAATTGATGGCTCTGAATACTGAAAACTCACTCTGATAAACCATAACACGCTTGGTGATTAAACGTAGCTGTACGAAGCGACATTTGACGTTGAGTTTTGGTTTACTGCTTGATAGCACTATAGTTTAATTTTATCCGAACACCCAGCTAGGTTTTAAACCGATCCAGCGAGAAGGGGGTGACCGATATGGAAGGAAGTTGTCCGTTTGCCATCTCAGAAACAAGTTTTCCTGTGATTGGTGACTGGGTGAATCCAAGCATCGCATGTCCTGTGGCAATTAATAATCCGTCAAGTTTGCTGGTTGCACTGATAATTGGTAATCCATCAGGTGTGACAGGCCGAAGTCCGCTCCAAGCCTTTTCGTTGACCATGGGTGGCGATTTTCGCAGAATGTTTAATGCGCTATTCACGAGAGTATTGTAGCGAACGGGGTTGATTTGATCGTTAAAGCCTGAGAGTTCCATTGTCCCTCCAAATCGCAATTTATTTTGTAGTGGAGTAACAATGACTCGGCGTTCTTTGATCAAGATAGGGAGTTGTGGGGCTCCGTCGTATGTGTCTATTGTGCAGCTATACCCTTTTGCTGGTTGTAAAGGTATATTTATGCCTATCGTTTTTGCTAGTTTAGGAGACCATGAACCGGCTGCGAGAACTACTAAATCAGCGTCGATTTGTTCTGCCGGACCTACCATAGACACACCTAATATCCTCTTTGAGTTCGACAGTATTCGTGCTATTGCTCGCCCACTTATAAATTTCACCCCTTGCTTTGCCGCTGTTTGCGCGAGAGACCGAACGTACCCATAGCTATAGCCATGTGCTTCACCTTCTGTATAAAGAGCACCCGAAAATCTTGTCGATAAGGACGGTTCAAGTTCAATGGCTTCTTCTCTACTCAACAAATTGCATTTGAACCGATGCTCAACTAATGCATCCCTGGTTTGACTACTGTCTTCGAACTCTTTTTGTGTAAGGTATACTTCGAGCAGACCGGCACGCTGATAAAAGAACTGTACGTCACCGGATTTAATAAGGCCTTCGTATAAATCGAGGCTTTCACGACTCAACGATAGTAGTGTTGAGAAGCCCGATTCGCTTGACCTTTGGTTGCAATAACGTCTGAAATCCCATAGGAATTTACCCAATTCGAGGTCAAGTCTTGGCTGAATATAGAAGGGGCTATTCCCACGTAACATCCATCGCATTGCTTGGCTGATGACTCCTGGTCCTGGAATTGGGTGAGAATGACTGGGCACTACTAGGCATGAATTGGCAAACGAACATCCGTGTCCAACTTCGTTCTTTTCGATGAGGGTGACGTTCCATCCGCTTTTATTGAGGTAATAAGCAGAAGCTACCCCAATGGCTCCACCTCCAATGACAATTGCTTTAGGCATTAAATTATAGGAATTTGGTTTTCAGGCACCTTGAGGTTGGGATTCAATGAAAATGCTTTTACAGATGCGCGGTTCGATTCATCATGTTTTCCTTGACGCTCGAGGGCGAGACTGACATTGTAATGATAGATTGGGTTGCCTGGATCTAGCGAAATCGCTTGTTTATAAGCGATCACGGAGGATTCGAAGTCACCTCGATGCCAGTGTACAGTGCCTAGAGTATCTAGGATATGTGGTTCGTCCGGGGTGCGTTCCAGTGCCGCTTGTACCGCTTCCAAAGCTTTATCGTGACTTCCTGTGCGTGCGAGTACTAGTGCTAGTTGGTTATAGCCGAAAGATTGGTCGGATGCGTTAGAAATTGCTTCTTCAAGGTGTTGAATGGCAAGCTTCGTGTTGCCGATTTTATAGTAAGCCAGACCTAATTCCCCATGTAATACCGCAGAATTAGGTTCCCATTTGAAAGCCTCTTCTAGGGTTTCGAGGCTTTCTTGAAGATGGTCTAACTCTTGGAGAGAACGACTTAGAAGTATCCGCGTGTGTATATCCTTGGGTTCCATGTGAATTGCGATCTTTAGCTCAGTTAATGCCCGTTCGTGAGTCCCAAGGTGGTGGAGTGAATGAGCCAGTACAATTTGGGCGCGTGATGACTGTGGATCCAGTTCTGCGGCGGCTGACGCTGCTGTGATAGCGTCCTCGAATCGACGTTCTTCCGCATAAAGAATGGCTAGCGTTTCTTGGGCAGGTGCGAAATAAGGGTGCTCCTGAGATGCTTTTTCAGCTAAAGTTAGGGCAGTTTCATTGTTTCCGGCTGTGAGCTGCAACAGAGCTTGTGTCACCAAAACTTGTGGATTGGACTGAGTTCGTTTTGTGGCAATTGGGGTTGCTAATGCGATGGCTGTTATGACGAGACTGGCCGCAAGTAGGAAATGTTGCACACGACTCATTAGAATTCCCAGGAGTACACCTGTAATTAAACCTCCGACATGCCCAGCATTGTCGATGCCGGGAACGATTACGCCAAACAATAGACTCACGCCAACGAATAACATAAGCGTTCTGAGTAATTCCTTGCTTGATTCTTTTGGAAGTATTAACTGCTTTCGATATACAAAAGAACCAATTGCACCAGCAATTCCAAAAATGGCTCCGGATGCACCAGCACTTATAACGTCTGGGTGCCATAGCAAGCTAGACATCCCTCCTCCGAGACCACTTACAATATATGTAACTAAGAATTTCCGACTTCCAAACATTCGTTCAGCTAGTTTCCCCAGGTTCCAAAGGCACCACATATTCATTCCTAGGTGAAATATTCCAAAATGAATGAATGTAGATGTTAGAAGACGCCACCACTCACTTTGTACTGTATAGGCACCAAAATTGGCTCCAAATGGCAAAACTTGGTCCGCTTGTGGTCCCAATGGCGAAAGACCAGTGCTGACCATTATTAAAAAATAAATAATATTTATTAAAACGATTACCGATGTTACGTTCACCTTTTGTATCGGGGTTTGAACCATGTCAACTATTTTAACGTGACATTACTATTGCGGTGAGGTTTGATCCAATGCTGCAAAACCAAAGGCATAATTCTGCAGTTGTATTTTATTGAAGTCTCGGTTTTTTCATTTTTTATCCAGTCTGTCAAGGATTTACACCAAGGATGCTTTAACAATCAAATAGGGAAATTGACAGTGTTGTTTGAAGATTAATTGTTTTCGCGTGCTTTAATTTTCGCCCACGTGTCTTTAAGAGAAACAGTGCGATTAAATATTAAATTGTCAGGAGTTGAATCTGTGTCAAGGACGAAATAGCCCTGTCTTTCAAATTGTACATTTGTTTCGGGGGGGACTTTCTTTAGATTGCATTCGACCTTGGCATTTCTTCTCAGTTCGAGAGAATCACTATTTAGGTTGTACATGAAATCCTTACCTTCGGGGGCATTTTCTGGGTTTTCAGTCTTAAATAACCTATCGTACATTCTCACTTCTGCGTTAAGACTGTGTGGGGCGGAGACCCAGTGAAGGGTGCCTTTGACTCTGCGACCATCTGGTGCGGTTCCTCCCCGTGTCTTTGGGTCGTATTCGCATTGAACTTCGACAATGTTTCCGTCCTGGTCTTTAACTACTGAAGTACAGGTGATTAGATAGGCATAGCGCAGGCGAACTTCTCGTCCTGGAGAGAGACGAAAAAATTTCTTTGGAGGGTTTTCCATGAAGTCCTCAGCTTCGATGTAGATAATCCGAGAGAATGGGATTTTTCGTGTTCCGGCGTTTTCGTCTTCCGGATTGTTAATCGCTTCAAGTTCATCGCCGTCCTCTTCCGGATAATTAGTAATGACAACGCGTAGGGGATTTAGAACGGCCATGAAACGTGGCGCGATTTTATTGAGGTCTTCTCGGACGGCATGTTCGAGTTGTGCTATTTCCACGATGCTATCTCTTTTGGCAAGACCAATGCGGTTGCAGAAGTTAACAATGGAGCTTGGCGTGTATCCCCGACGTCTCAGACCACTGATAGTAGGCATGCGAGGGTCGTTCCATCCGGAAACATAGCCTTCATCAACCAGTCGCAGAAGCTTACGTTTGCTAAGTACAGTATAGGTTAGGTTAAGGCGTGCAAACTCGATTTGGCGTGGTTTGAAAGAAGCATGTGTCTCCTCGACCGACCAATTATAGAGGGGGCGGTGATCTTCGAATTCGAGTGTGCATAGGGAATGCGTTACTTGCTCAAATGAGTCTGAGAGAGCATGTGTGAAATCGTACATCGGATAGATAACCCATTGATTGCCGGTGCGGTGATGGATGACATGGCGGATTCTGTATAACGTTGGATCACGCAGGTTTAGATTTCCTGAAGACATGTTGATTTTGGCACGAAGTACGTGTGAGCCATCCGGAAAATCACCAGCTCTCATTCTCTGAAATAAGTCCAGATTTTCTTCGACGGAACGATTACGGTGAGGGCTGTTGCGTCCGGGCTGAGTAAGTGTTCCTCTATAGGCACGGATCTCATCAGCCGATAGGCTGTCTACATAGGCTTTGCCTTCTTTGATTAGTCTTACTGCGTATTCGTAAATTTTTTCGAAATAGTCAGATGCATAGAACAGTCTATCCTCCCAATTAAAACCTAACCATTTAATGTCTTTTTTGATGGATTCGACATATTCGATGTTCTCCTTTATGGGATTTGTATCGTCAAACCTAAGATTGCACCTGCCGTTGTATTCTTTTGCGATTCCAAAGTTTAGGCTTATCGATTTTGCATGGCCGATGTGTAAGTAGCCGTTAGGTTCAGGTGGAAACCGTGTCGTAATCTCACCGGCGTTCTTTTTTAACTGAATATCTTCTGAAATGATTGTGCGAATAAAATCAAGTGACTTTGACTCTTCCGTAGGTTTGTTATTGTCTTTCATTTGATACTTTCTAAATTGCGCTCCAACAGTCTAGATGTAGAAACTGATAGTTATCTGATTTCGAACCCGCCCTTGCGGTCGTCGTATACAAACCGGTCCTGTGCAGGCATTTCTAGGAGTGGTAGATTTTTAGAGTTCAATACCATATCCTCCGCAACAATTTCGTTCAGATAAAGAATGAAAGCTACAAGACTGTAGACGTCGTTTGGCGGCAGTGTCCCTGGTGCAGCTTGTGGCATAGCACGATAAATGTAATCGTAAAGGGTGGTTGCGTAAGGCCAATAGTTTCCGACCGTTAATATGTGGTTTGTCGATTCTGAAAAAGGGAATCCTGCTTTTGGATTTCTGCCGGCCAGAGCCTCATTTTCAGCACCTCTCCCGTCAGGCCCATGGCATTGTATACATTGAATGTTGTAGAGACTTTTTCCGCGACTCACTGTTCCTTCGCCGTCTGGGAGACCTGTTCCATCTGGCATTACGTCTATGTCGACTAACGCAATTTCTTCAGCGGTTGCCTCGCGACCTAATTTCAATGTTGGCACTGAAGCTAGATGTTCTAGGGCTTTTTCTCGGATCTCTGGAGTAGTTTGCCATCTTGACCAGTTGCCCGTTACATCGACTTTTTCCTCGGGGAAGCTATCTTCAGTAACGACTTCTTTTGGTGTTGGAGTAGAAGTTGCGCATGCGGTAAAACATGAAAATAGTAGAGCAAGCTTGCTAGACCAAGGTGAAAAATACGTTACCGTCACGTTCTACCTTCCATCCACGTAGATTATTGAAATGATAACGAGTTCCAATTCCACGTGCGGCTAAGAATTCTTTTTTTGTTGGTTGCCGATATCCAGTTTCATCTGTGGCTCGACTAACAATTACTGCAGATTGACCTGTCCATTTCCAAAGTTTGCGAAAGCGCGTATGGCATTTTGGATGAATGGGCTCTTGTAATTCAGCATCCTCCCAGTTAACGCCTCCATCGAAACTGAGTTCGACGCGAGTAATTCGTCCTCGTCCGGTCCATGCAATCCCTCGAACTTCCCACCAGCCCTTTTCTGTGAGTCTGGCAGGGAACGTAGGAAACGTTAAGGTGCTCTTTGCATCCAACTCAAAGCTGAACATTCGAGACTTGTTGCCAGGAAGTGGGTCTGAGTATTTCGAGGTTTCTTCACGAGTGAAGAATGGCCGATCAGATAATTCAAGACGTCGAATCCATTTCACACTCGTGTTGCCTTCCCATCCGGGCAGTAGCAATCTTGCCGGATAGCCGTTTTCGGGTCGCAGTGGCTCACCATTTTGTGCGTATGCAATTAATGCGTCGTCCCACGCTTTGCCCATAGGAATACTGCGAGTCATTACCGCAGCGTCCATAGACTCAGCGAGAAACCAGGTAGACTTTTTGGAAGCACCAACTTCGCGCAGTAAAAGAGACAGCGGAACTCCCGTCCATTCGCTTGTGCTTGTTAGACCATCAATTTGCTGAGGAGTTGATTGTTTGCGAGGGTTTCTCATGGCGCCGCCGCCATTTCCAGAGCATTCAATAAAGAATAATTTAGATACTGCGGGAAAACGTTGCAGATCATCAAGAGTGTAGAGCATTGGTTTCCCGACCATCCCATGAATCAAGAGAGTGTAACGTTGGGGTGAGATTTTGGGAACTCCAGCATGATGCCGTTCGAAATGCAGATCCGAAGGAGTGATTATTCCTGTTAATTGGTGAATTGGTGTCAGCGACGAGCCGGACGGTTCTGGCCTGTTAACAATGCGACGTGATGTTACAAAAGGTGACCGCTCGCCGAGTACCGATGGTGGAGGGCCTTGAAGCTTTGTTGGGTCTTCGGGGAACGATTTTGACGGGTTATCCAAAGCTTCCTTTTGAAAAATGCGAGACGATAAGCCTGCCGCTACGCCGGCGAATAATTTGCGGCGACCTGGACTATGATGCGGTTTTTTTTCGGATTTCATTGCTTTGGACTCGAATCGTAGCATACAGCATGGGAAAACTTTTCGTGTTTTGGGATTGTTATTTGATAGCCTGACTTGGAAATAGTGACGCCCAGTGCAGTAGTATTGGAATACTAACGCTAGCTACGGTGGATGGAGGGTTATTTATTTTGAGACCACGGATCGCAATGTTAAGAATTCTTCAAATGTTACTGATGGTCATCTTTGTTAGCTGTCAAAATAGTAGTTTGGATCCTGAGGGTGCTACCGAGGGTACAGGCAGTGGTTATGTGGGCGAAGTTGAGAGCTGGCAGGCGGATCGAGCATTTAATCTCGTGCAGGACGAAGGCTGGCTAACAATAGCGGGACTTTTTTGGCTTCAACAAGGCGAGAATTCTGTTGGAGCAAGCAGTCATCACGATTTCGTTTTGCCCGAGGGGTCGGCACCATCAAATGTTGGAGTGTTTCAGTTCCAGGATAGGACTGCAGTCTTTCGCGCAGCTGAGGGCGTAGACGTTAGGCAATACGGAGAGCCGGTGGAGACTGTTGTATTGGAAATGGGTGAGCGGCACGGATTGTCGGTTAATAGTCTGAAAATGTGGTTGCATTATAGTGGAGAGCGTCTTGCTATTCGATTGCGGGATCTTGACGGAGAGATTCGTGACGAATTTTCTGGCTTGAGATGGTTTCCTGCTGACATACAATATCGAGTTTCCGCACGGTACACGCCTTATGCTGAGGTCAA
Source organism: uncultured Acidobacteriota bacterium (assembly GCA_964518945.1). Lineage (GTDB taxonomy): Bacteria > Acidobacteriota > Vicinamibacteria > Marinacidobacterales > SMYC01 > CAZFLB01. The sequence goes on from CAZFLB010000330.1 coordinate 15,166, forward strand.
GAAAGTCGAAATGCTCAACATTCTTGGTGATATCGATATTTTTGATAGTCCCGGCATTGTAGGCTTTGAGCTTCTCGGTGAATCGGTTCGCATGGAAGCGCTGTCTTCTTCGGAATCGTCTCTCTGGTTTGTTTTTAGGGATGCTACAAGCGGGAAAGAGACTTATCCTGCGGCACGTTTTCTTAGAGCTGAAGTTTCGCAATCGAACGAAGTTGTAATGGATTTCAATAAGGCATATAACCCGCCATGTGCTTATAACCCATACACAACGTGCCCAACCCCTACGAAGCAGAATCGAATAGGCATACGGATTGAGGCTGGGGAAAAAACATATAGAGATTATTCATAATGGTTATAGTCGAGTTGGCTATCTATAACCCTGAAAGTGCGTTAACTAATAGGCAGGCAACCGGAGTGAAGATGGTTATTGGAAAAATATTCGTTGCATTATTGCTTTGTATCCTGATGCCCAAGAGTTCCGATGCATGGTTCCAATATTACCGGTCTCAAAAAGAAGCTGTTGGAATGAATGGTGAGGTGGCCTCTTGAGATGCCCGTGCTACTGTAGAAGGCCTGCGAGTGTTGAAAGAGGGTGGAAACGCAGTCGATGCCGCAGTCACGATTGCTTTCCTTATGGCCGTTTATGAGCCTTATAACAGTGGTCTTGGTGGGCACGGTGGGCACATGGCTTTTTATGATGCCAAAACCGGTCGTTATGTTGCTATTGATGCGAGTGCTCGTGCGCCAGTCCGAGCTAAAGCGGACATGTTTGAAGTCGTCAAAAATCCGCCGGGTCATAGAGGGGATGTCTGGCGTGTGCAGGTTAATGGTGATGAGAATCATACCGGTTTTCGAGCGATGTTTGCACCTTCTACAGTGGCTGGGTATTGGCATCTAGTTCAAAGCTATGGAACGCTGTCATGGGAAGATGTGCTTCGCCCTGC
>CAZFLB010000331.1:0-4049 GCA_964518945.1 uncultured Acidobacteriota bacterium
CCTATTTCTTCATGGTGAAAATGATAATGATGTGCCTATTGCCGAAGCGGAGCAATATTACATTGCATTGAAGGACGTTGGTGTTGATACAGTGATGGTTCGTTATCCAAGGGAAGGGCATGGCATTCGGGAAACTGCTCATCGGGTTGATGTCGTCGAACGAAGTGTTGACTGGTATGAAAAATACTTCTCACCTTTCGCTTCTATAGAGTAATTTTGTGGGAAACAATTAGTATTGTAAGAGCGGCTATTCCGATCAGCCCGGGTAGCCATAAATACTTTGGTTTCGACTTTGGGGGTTTTGTAAGTTGTTGAACACTTCCATAATTTTCCAAGGAAACAATCCCCTGTACCCCTTCTGGATTGTGGCACTGAATACAGTGGGCATTTAATATTTTTTCGACAACGGGCCACTGAGAACGGTCTGCTCCGGAAAGAACCCATGCAACCAACCGTTGTTGCTCTTCAACAGTATCTAGGTATTTTCCCATAGTACCGCCAGTGATTTTTTCGATCAAGATTGGTTTTACTACGGTCGCAGTAACTGCTGAACTGTATTGATCAAGAACGAGCATATTGAAAGGTGCATTAGAATGGTGGCAGTCAGCACATCGCTTTTCAAAAATCAAAGAAATTGATGGCCACTTACTCTTTGGTGCACCGGCTTTAACCCAATTAAGAATTATCTTCTTCTCCTCTTGACTGGCAAGAAATCTTGCCATTGAACCATTATCTATAGCTACTGAGAGTCTTGGAGTTTTCCAATAGGATTTTTCGAAGATGAATTGTTTAAACACAATGGCGGTTGTGACGATGATTGTAAGCGCCAGAATTGTTCTGGTGGTGTCCATGGATTGAGCTATGCTTTCATTTGTCCCCAAAAATGAGAGTGGCCTTCTATGACTCGATGTAGTTCCGTTTGACTGGGCTCCAGTGACCATTCATTACGCTCGTGGGTGCTTCCGAGAGCAAGGCCGTCACGGCGAGGAATCATGTACAGTCCGTCTCCGACCATCATGTATTGAATCTCTGGTTGTGGGAGTAGTACGCTTAACTGTCCTTTTATGGGGATAAGGCTTTGGTCGTTGAATAGATTTCGAGAGCCGAGACAAGTGCAGTTTAGGATTACAGACTCTTTGAGAGAAAGAATATCCTCGAGATTATCAAATTCTTGAAGTACGACTCTCCCGCCTGCAATCCTAAAATCTCGAAGAAGTGCTCGTAGATAAACATTTGGTTCAATGACCATTGTCCAACTTCTCCGAACGTATGGCCAGGGAAAAGGATTTTCCCTGGGTTCAATCTTTTTACCCTCCGGGAATAGGTCTTCAACTATTGATCGAGTGTTGGATTCTGGTTGTTGTTGGGAAACTGTATATCTTGGCCTCCACTGGACTCCGTATTCGAGGCTGACGTAATTTTGGTAGTAGCGGTTAGCGAAGCGCGCAGCTTTTATAAATTGCCTGTCGTATGCTTCGGTTCTTTTTCCAGGGTCAACTGTTGAACCAGGGCTCCACCAAGCAGCAGACATATTGGATGTTGTATTGGGTGGTATAGCTTTTGAATAGATGATGACTTCTTTACCAAGTGTTTGTAGTAGTCGCCCAGTTGAAAGCCCCATCACTCCCGATCCCAGAATGGCAAAACGGTTTTCTTTAGTAGCTGTTGCAATCTCTACTGCAAGCTGTGATGTTCCCCAAGAGAGAGACATGCCACCTCCACCATGGCCATAGTTGTGAACAATCGTTTTTTGTTCAATTTTCTCGGCTTCAACACGAAAGCCTGTGGGACGAAATGGTCGTAGGCCTACCGTAGTCCGAATGATGCGGTCTTGCGATGCGTTGACACGAGGGATTGTTGTCTGTGAAGTTGAATAACAACTCGCCGATAGAGCACTTAAGCCTGACAATTTCAACAATTCTCTTCGTTTCATCATGTTACTCCCTACCAATAGGCTACATTGGATATTTGCTCAGAAGACACAGTTATACATTTGCGAGTTTTTGAGCTTCTTAAATAATGCAACAGTGATGTGTTTTTAACACCTAATAACCTATTGCGTAGCTTCGACCACGAGGATCTGCCCCACCAGAAAGGACTAGAGTTGTGGGATCTCTGGTTATGCCGTTTACTGCACCACCTTCGCGAGTTACGACCTCGATGCGATGTCCCAGTTTCTCTAGACTACGGAGGACATTTGTTTCTATACCGGTCTCCACACGCCAAATTGGCATGACGGTGTTGCCGGTTTCTTGAGGTCCTCCGTAAACGAACCTTGGAGCACTTACGGCTTCTTGTATAGTCATATCAAAATCTAAAATATTGATAATGACTTGAGCTAGTCTCTGCCAAATACCATCGCCGCCTGGTGTCCCGATTGCCATTACGGGTTCATTGTTTTTCAGGATTATCGTAGGTGATTGATTTGAGCGAGGACGTATTCCTCCTCGAATTTGAGAAGGACTATCAGCTTCAAGGTGCATATGGCGCATCTGGTTGCTAAAAAAAAGACCAGTTTCTCCAACGATGATTTTGGAACCATAGCCAGCTCCAAGAGTTTGTGTGAGTGCAACCATGTTGCCTAGATGATCGGCAACCGTTAGGTGAGTTGTTTGCCCATCAGGTGTGCTCTCAATGTTCCCGGGGTGAATAACGTCGGATGCTTTTTTCAGGTTGATTCTTTCACGTTGTCGATTTGCGTAATTTTTGGAGGTGAGCTTGGCCAGTGGAACCTCGATGGCATCTGTGTCGGCCACATACTTGTTGCGATCAGCGAGAGCAAGTCGGACTGCTTCCATGAACCGATGCAGATAACTGCTACTGTTATGACCGAGGGCTTTGTTATTAAAGCCCTCCATTATGTTTAGTTCTTCCAAAAGGGCTACGGCGCTACTGTTTGGAGGCTGTGTATATACTGTAAATTCTCGATAGCTTATTGATAAAGGTTTAATCCATTTTGTTTTGTATTCTTTAAGATCCTGCAGGGAAAGGATGCCACCTTCTTTTTGATAGAAATCGGCAATATGTTTTGCTAACTTTCCTGTATAGAAATCATCTGCCCCATGTTTAGCAATTTGCTTAAGCGTGTTTGCATAGTCTACTTGTTTAAAGAGGCTGCCAACCCTTGGTGGACTACCATCAGGTAAAAACACTTTAGCAGTGCTTGGGTAGCGTGCAAATGTTGCCTCGTATCGTTCTATTTGCTTTTGAAAGAGAGGAGTTACAAGAAAGCCTTCTTCTGCATACTCAAGAGCAGGTTCCAGTAATTTATTAAAAGGGAGGCTGCCAAAACGTTCATGGAGAACTTGATACCCCTTCAAGTTTGAAGGTACTGGTGAAGCGAGGATACCTTCGTTTAGTGATTCTTCTGTGAAGAGCTCCGGTCGAGAATTGGACGGAGCAGTACCGAAGAAGTTAAGCGCGTATACTTTTCTCGACTGAGCATGATAGATGGTAGCGAACCCATTTCCGCCGAGTGTAGAGTTTGAAGGGTCGACGACGCTTGTTGTAATTGCTGTTGCAACAGCAGCGTCAAAGGCATTTCCGCCTGCTAGTAGAATCTGAAATCCGGCAGCAGTTGCTGCTGGATGGTTGGAAGTGACCATACCATTGCGTCCGCTTACGACGGGTCTTGTTGTAATGTTTTGTGCATGAAGTAAAACATTGCCAAGCTGGAGCAGCGCAAGTGTTGTAAAAGTAAGTTGTATGATTTTCCTGGTTGAAAGATAGCGCTGCACGATGTCGCTTCGTTCTTTTGTTGCTATCAACACTGCTTTGAGATTTTGGAGTTTCAGGGTTTTCAATACTATACGTTATATTTGGAACTGCTATTAGGGAAGAGATTGCGCACATCGAAATCCTATTGTGCTTGTGCGGGTATTGGGGTCGGTGAAGTTTCGATAAAATACTGAGAGCAAGCGCTCATCACGATCACTCCAGCTTCCACCGCGGTAAACTTTATATGGTGCTCCATGGGGTCCCTTTGGATTTTTTTTGGGACTAATAGAGTAATAATGAAGCTCATAGCTATCAGCAACCCATTCCCAAAC
>CAZFLB010000332.1:0-4566 GCA_964518945.1 uncultured Acidobacteriota bacterium
ATTATTCGCAATAGCTTTGTCAATAACAGAGGTAGTTCGAATAAACCACGCAGGGCGTGCATATTGAATAAGAGGGTCCTGGTCTGAACGCCAACAAAACGGATACTCATGCCGATAACTCTCGTGATGTAAGAGGATGCCGGAGTCTCTCATACGGCGAATAATTTCTTTGTCAGCATCTTTAACCCATTGACCCGCCAACCATGGGACATCATCTGAAAACCTTCCATCCGGGTTTACTGCACACAAAAGTGGAATTTTGTCAGGTTCTTTAAACCTCTTTATTACGTTCCGATGAAGATCATGATCTACTTCACCAAACGCTGGGGCTTCGTGCACTAAACCCGTTCCTTGTTCTAAATCAACGAAATCGGCGGCAAGCACTTTCCAGAACAAAGGTTCCGACCCACCACTTTCAAGCTCAGCTTTAACGTCACCATAACGTTTGTAGTAATCTCCGAAAGCTGGGCGATAACGCTTTCCAACAAGCTCTTCACCCCTCATTTCTCGAACTATCGAAAGTTCCCTGCCAAGCTTCGATTCAATACTTTCTCGTAGAGCTCCAGCAACGATAAATTTCCGATTGCCGTCTTGAACTACAACATAATCAACGCTGGGTCTGACAGCAGCATACATATTAGACGGTAACGTCCATGGAGTGGTTGTCCACACCAAGAGAGAAACATCTGGTTCATCAAGCAGTGGTAATGTGACATAAACTGATGGGTCATCTACTGTCTTGTAGCCAAGCCCTACTTCCGCCGAAGAAAGAGCAGTACCCCCTTGTGCCCACCACCAAACAACTTTATGCCCTTTGTAAAGAAGACCCTTTTCCAAAAGTATTGACAATGCCCACCAAACACTCTCAACGTAACTTTTATGATAGGTCACGTAAGCTTGAGACAAATCAGCCCAGTGCCCCATCAGCTCTGTCATTCGTTCCCATTCCTTTGTATATCGAAATACAGAGTCCATACACCGCTGAACAAAAGCCTCAACACCATAAGACTCAATCTCAGCCTTTCCATGGATAGAAAGCTCTTTCTCTACTTCCACCTCAACGGGTAGCCCATGGGTATCCCAGCCCGCTTTCCGCTCCGCGTAAAATCCGCGCATTGTACGGTAACGCGGGAAAACATCTTTAAAAACCCTAGTTAGAACATGACCATTGTGGGGCTTTCCATTCGCAGTTGGCGGACCATCATCCCATATGAACGAATTTTGTCCCTTGCGCATCTCAACACTTTTTTCGAAAATACGCTCGGACTTCCAAAATTCACGAACTACCGCCTCAGCCTCTGGAAAATCAATTATGGCTTCAGCTTTCAAAAAACGGTTTTTGTCGGGCATCTGTGACTAGTTTATCCTAGTGACAAATTGAAACAAAGATTCCTGCACTAACTTAGGGCAGCACCACTTAAAGGAGGAGACACCACGGTTGGAAGCAGGCGGGAGTTCCTAACAGCGCCACCACCGGCGCCGCAGCGCTGGGCGCAATGTCCTCTCGAGTTCAAGCCCGCTCTCTCAGACAGAAGCAGAAGCAGAAGCAGAGAGCCTCGGCCGCGATGCGGAGCGCCAGAAACTCATCAACGAGGCCCATTTCAGACCAAGGAAGTCGCCACGGGGCGTCGCGCAAGGCGATTACCACTGAACAGAGTTCGCTTTACCGCCAAACAACAAGAACAAGGTGAACAGCTGAATCAATTGGTATCCCCGACGGGAGTCGAACCCGTGTTGCTGCCGTGAAAGGGCAGAGTCCTAGGCCACTAGACGACGGGGACACAACATAACTTTACATCAAACGGAACTGGTAGGCCGTGATGGTCTCGAACCATCGACATCCTGCTTAAAAGGCAGGCGCTCTACCAACTGAGCTAACGGCCCACCAGCCAATTTTAGGCCGTAAGCCGATACTCGTCAATACCCCAGAAAAATGTCTATATAATCCGCAATCGCGTAGGTTTCAAAATACCAACTAACTCAACCAACTTTCTATAAGAGATTGACTCTCACTTCGCAATGTCTCTATTGTTGCATGGCGTTCTGGACCAGTAGAAACCATCTCGACTGGCACACCGCAAAGGTCCTGAATTGCAGAGAGATAATTGAGTGCGTTTTCCGGCAGATCGTATACCTGAGTTTGCCCTTTAGTCGAATCCCTCCACCCTGGAAACGTCTGATATACAGGCCTACACTGCTCTAAAATAGAGAGGTCACCTGGGAACTCATCAATCCGTTGACCATGATAATCATAATGAGTACAGATTTTGATCTCATCAAGTCTGTCAAGCACATCTAGCTTAGTAACAGCTGTTGCATCAAGTCCGTTAATACGATTTGCGTACCGAACAACAACACTGTCAAACCACCCACAACGACGAGGACGTCCGGTAGAAGCACCAAACTCAGCCCCTTGTTCGCGAACAGTTTCACCGAGATCATTTTCCATTTCGGTTGGAAGAGGTCCCTCCCCAACTCTCGTGATGTAAGCCTTGGAGATCCCGAGGATGTGGTCAATAAATTTCGTCCCTATGCCGCTACCGGCACAAGCCCCACCCACTGTGGGAGTGGAAGAAGTTACGTATGGATAGGTTCCATGATCAATATCAAGCAGCGTCGCCTGCGCTCCTTCGAACAATACATTCTCACCTCTCTTGATTGCCTCGTAAAGTTGTAGAGACGTATCACTAAAGCAAGCAGACATTTCTTCTATCAATCTCGATATCAGTTCCTTCGATTCAACATAAAGTTGATCTTTTTGTTCAGGTATTCCGAGGTTCTCTACTTTCTCGTTGATTAGGCCCAAGAGCTTTTCTTGCCAAAACTGAGTATGCTTCAGGTCAGCGATGCGCAAGCCACGACGTCCTATTTTATCTTCGTAAGCCGGTCCAATACCGCGACATGTAGTGCCAATACGACGACTACCTAGCTTAGATTCTTCCTGCTCCTCTTCCAACCTATGATACGGAAGGATTAGATGAGCCCGATCGCTAATTGAAAGATTACCATCTACTACGACACCTAGGTCTCGCAACATAGCTATTTCAGTAATAAAAGCTTCAGGATCAATTACACAACCATTACCAATAATTGAAGTGACCCCGTCATGTAAAATACCTGAAGGAATCATATGCAAAACAAACTTCTTATCGCCAACCACAACAGTATGTCCGGCATTATGTCCTCCCCCAAACCGCACTACGACATCAACGCGCCCGGATAGAAGGTCAACAAACTTTCCCTTGCCCTCGTCACCCCATTGGGTACCTACGATCACAATACTAGTCATATAAAAACTGGCTCCTAGTCATAGGTAAGTAGTCTAACAAATCCATCACCATCTACATAAATTACGTGGATAGCTTATTATCATGTCAACAATGACTCTGTACTTAACAAGACTCGAACTCGAACAAACACTGTTAACTAAAATTGAGCAAAATTCTTTACTAATAATTACCGGGCCGAAGCGCTCTGGAAAAACGGCCCTCTTGAAGCAATTGGCACAGAAGTGTAAGTACCCCAATAGATTAATACAACTAGAACCACTCGCATGTACTCCAGAAATTCTTCGAACTGAATTTAGCAGAATAGCATCAACAACCATTCCCGAGATTTCACAGCATAAAACACCAATAGAATCAGTAGCAGATGCCCTTAGAGAACGCACAGAAGATTCCCTACTTTTCCTAGACGACATAATGGAACTCAAGGCACTCTCATCGTTTCCAAAAGTAGAACAACCCCTAGAGCGTATTTTAGACGCATTGCAACAGTCGCGAGGAAGAACCATCGCCACAAGCCGTTTTGCATATTCTATGAAGAAACACTTTCCTGAAATAACTCAGGTAACAATTCCACCATTTTCTCCTGATGAACTAAAAGCAGCTGGGCTGAGAGAGACCGAGTTACTACTAGCTGTAACTGGAGGATTAGCAGGACATATCTCACAATTAGCCGAAGGCAACATAGAGTTACAGCTAGTCAAAAAGCTAACCGCAGGAGAAGTAATAGAGGCAGAATGCCGGGCAACTATGTCTGAGTTACTTTACCGTGCACGCGGTTACGGCGCATGCAAAGCAATTTTAAAAATACTGGCATCCGAAGAAGCACTAACTTTAACAGAGGTTTCAAAACGCATAGAGCGAACGCCGGGTTCCACTCGTGATTATCTGAAATGGCTAGAAGAGGTTGACCTGATAATCACTAGAAAAAAACGTTTCTACTACCTAGACCCCATTCTGCGCCTCTGGGTGAAAATTTATTTTACAGGCGAACCCCCTGCAACAGAACAAATCGAGCTTGAAGTCCGAAGTCACGTCAAAAGTTGCCAACCGATAACCAAACCTCCATTGATTAAACCGTCAAGTGAAACATTCGATGATTTCATGGAAATCGATTAATTAACCTCGAGTAATTCGCGCACTGCATCCTCTATTACAAGTGGCGCTGTTTTCGGATTAAAGCCAATGTGCTGCTTCACAACAACTCCATCTCGATCAATCAGGTAGGTTGTTGGCATCGCAAAAATCATAAAGTCATCATCAACTTCTACAGTACTAGCCC
>CAZFLB010000333.1:0-5949 GCA_964518945.1 uncultured Acidobacteriota bacterium
CTCCTGTTGTCAATGCTTTGACCCGATCAGCCCAGCGTTTAATTTTAGGAACGACGAGAAAGGAAGCCATTACAACACTCAATGCAGAAATAGCCACACGCCACCAACCTGCACTCCCACGCCTAACCCCAAGGCCACCCATTGCCAGACTAAATCCTCCGCCAATGTCGGTAGCTGCAGTAGACGTCGTTGAATGGAACAAGTTCATATCTCGGTCGGCAGCCAGAAACGACTCACTTTGGTTTCGATTGCTTTTACGACGCATCGTCCAAAAGCCGATTGCCAGAAGTACAAGAAAATACGCAATCATTACCAAGAGATCGATTACGTGTAGAGAGCCCATATTTTGTGTCAACTGCTAAACTCTAACCAAACGAAGCACGTCCGGCTAGACCGTATCCACACTAACCCCTGTCTAATCTAAAATTAGGCTAATACCTAACCTGTAACTGAAAGGCTTTAATGAAAACCAACCTATTTTAGTAGTAGAAGTTTATCGCCCACCCCCGGTGGAACCAAGGAGACCGTCAATTTTTCCGAGCTGTTCTTCAACGTCACTTTTTAAATTTTCATATCGAACGATAGCATCCTGACCCGGTTGCTGATCTGCTCGATCGAGATTACCGTAAAGATAAGATACCTGGTCCACCAGCATTGGTTGTGAATAACGCCGAGGAGCCGTAATCAGATCTTTCTTTATTTCCTCTAAAGAGTCCTTTTCACTGCCGGTAGCACTTTTGAGAGCTTCCGTGACACGTGAAGCCGCCATTTTAACCGTGCTCAGAAGATCGCGTGCCTTCAACGTGAACTCCACTTGTTCGACAATTTCGGTATCAGAAATAGCGCCTTCTTTAGAAACGCGAGGATTTGTAACTGTTTGAAAAGAAACAGTGTTGATCGAGTCGCCTACAGTCAAACGAGCTTGGTATTCTCCCGGAGCTACCATAGGTCCGTTTCGGCCAGATCGTTCTGCGTCGCCATCCCAAGGCCCCGCATGACTAAGATCCCATGAAAAACGGTGTGCTCCAGCAGAACTATCGAGCTTTGGGGTCCCTACAGCTTCGAGTCTCCACTCCCGCATGCTAGCTTCAGCCGGAAGAACTTCTCTTTCTCCCTGGCCCTCACTGGAGTAGGACCTCACAAGATTGCCTTGTGAATCCAAAATCTCAAGCTTCAACTCTGTCGCGAGATCCGAAGCCAAGTAATAGTCAATATTTGCTCCAGGTGCCGGATACTGTGGTTCATCTGGAAGTACAGTGCCTCGGCGACGGGAGGCTCGTAAGCGATAAGCATCTTTTACTTTAAAAAGATACACCTCTGAACTCGCAATAGCTGTGCTCAACTCATGCAACGGAGTCAAGTCATACATGATCCAAAAACTACGTCCCATAGTCGATAGAACTAGATCTTTCTGCACAACTTTCAAATCAGTAATCGGCGTTGCCGGTAAATTCAGTTGAAAAGACTGCCAATTAGTCCCATCGTCAAACGAGATGAACATACCAAACTCCGTCCCGGCATAAAGTAATCCTTCGCGGTCAGGATCCTCTCGAACGACACGCACCGGATGGTCTGCGGGAATTCCATTGCTACCTGTTGTAATTCGCTCCCACGATTCACCGTAGTTCTCAGTTTTGAACGCGTAGGGAGCAAAATCACCAAGTTGATATCGCAGAATGGCAGCATATGCCTTCGCAGGATTATGAGGTGACACTTCGATGTTCTGAACACGCCCGTACGGACCTAATTCAGGCGGAGTCACCTGTTTCCAAGTTTGACCATTGTCTCTCGTGATACTGATAGGACCGTCATTTGCTCCAACCCAGATGACTCCCCTTTCATGTGGAGACTCCTGAATTTCATAGATCACACTGAAATGCTCTTCGCCAGTGACATCAATCGTGATAGGACCGCCAGATACCACTTGTGTTTCAGAGGTAAACGCTGTCAGATCAGGAGAGATCGTTTGCCATACACGACCACCATCCTCACTCGAATGCACAAATTGAGAAGTATGGTAAACACGTTCAGGGTCGTGGGGGGAAACGTGTATCGGCGCAACCCTCTGGAACCGAAACATCAAATCCTTTGGGTTATGACCATAAATATTTTGAAACCCAACGTAGTACTGTTGTTCCTGACCCGTTCTTCGGTTGTAGAGCCCGAACCGACCCTTACAATCTGCATAAACGATGTCCGGGTCCCCTGGCTTTGGAACAGCCGGGCCAGTCTCACAGCCTCCAATTGCTTCCCAAAGAGAAGTATGTCCTCCTGGCATGCTGCGAGGCGGCAAGCTCGGTACAGAAATGGTCGTATTATCCTGTTGTCCCGCATAAAGCCGATATGGGAAATCGTCACTAATATCTACTTGGTATAGCTCCGCAGTAGGTTGGTTATGTTGAGTCGACCAGGTCTTTCCTCCATCTAAAGTCACATTCGCTCCACCGTCGTTACTTTGAATGAAAAGGTCTGGGTTGTCAGGGTTGATCCACATATCATGATTATCACCGTGTGGAGTGGGTTCCTGAGTCCAAGTCTTACCTCCATCTTCCGATTTCCAATGTCCTTCAGCCATACCCCATAAGATATCTGGGTTTGTAGGATGCGCCTCAAGATTGCAGTAATAAAAAGGACGATTACGAATTGGCTGAAAATCAGTAACCTGGTGAAAAGTTCCTCCACGGTTGTCAGAGCGATACACACCGCCAGCCTTACCTGGAGCTTCAATCAAAACATAAACTCGATCTGGATCAGCAGCAGAAATAGCCAAATCTGCTTTTCCTCGCACTCCTGTCGGAAGCCCTTCTGTTAACTGCTCCCATGAGTCTCCACCATCGTTGGATTTATAAACGCCACCTTCAGTCCCACCACTAATGATGGTCCATGGCTTACGCTCAGCACGCCACATTGTTGCGTAAATTTCATCGGGGTTATCAGGTGCAAACTCGAGATCTACAGCCCCGGTTTCATCAGACACAAAGAGTACGTTTTCCCAACTATTTCCACCATCCTTACTACGGTAAACGCCTCTTTCCGGATTAGAGATGAATGGGTTTCCAATCGCAGCAATGTAAACAAGATCGGAGTTTTGAGGATGGATAAGGACTGCTCCGCTATTTCCGGTCTTTTCTAGTCCCATCAACTTCCAGGTTTTACCCGCATCAACAGATTTATAAACACCTTTACCAATGATCACGTTACTCCGGAGACCATCTGACCCAGTACTGACATAAACAATGTTAGGATCTGATTCTGCAACTCGAATAGCACCGATGGAACCAGTTGCAATTTGACCGTCTGTTATGGGGTGCCAAATATTCCCATAGTCCACTGTCTTCCACACACCACCACCTACAGTGCCGGAATAGAAAGTGCCTGGCTGAGATCGGTGTCCAGCAACGGCTGTCACGCGACCACCCCGGGATGGCCCAACCATTCGATACGAGAGACCGGACATCAGTTCAGGAGGGTATTCATCCGCCACAGCAGAACCCATCCCAAAAGCAATAATAATCGTACCGACTAGTTTCATGATATAGCTCCTCAATAAAATTACTACAAATATAAGATGTTAATCGTACTCGAAAAACGACACAAATTCAGACAAGTTGTTACAATAAATCAGTTCCAACTTAATTATTTGAAAAATCATTTAAAAGAGAGGATTCTGAACTACACCAATTGTCTACAAAGGGAACAAATAACTGTTCAATCCTATCTATTAAAGACAGTTGAATAGAATACTGTGAAAATAACGCCAATCTCTTAAAAAGTACAAAAGACAATACCTCGGAAGGAAACCATCAAGAATTAGAGAAAAATCATGCCAAATAATCTAATCGACCCACACGGAGGCAAGTTAGTCGACCTAATAGTATCAGCTGAGCGCCAAGCTGAGCTGAAAAGGGAGTCACGTGACTGGCCATCATGGGACCTCTCTCCCCGGCAGCTTTGTGACCTTGAGTTATTAATAAATAGTGGTTTCTCACCACTCGACGGTTTTCTAAAAAAAGAAGATTATGAATCTGTATGTTCTACAATGCGCTTATCCAGTGGCACCCTGTGGCCAATCCCTATCACCCTAGATGTAAACGAGCAAACAGCACAAGAAATTGAATCCAGTTCCAAGCTCGTTTTACGTGATCCTGAAGGCGTTATGCTCGCAATTCTTCATGTCGAGGATATTTGGCAACCAGATCTTAAAGCAGAAGCTGATTCCATATTCGGAACAACTAATACCGAACATCCAGGTGTCCACTACACTCTTAAACAAGGTAACGCTTGCTACGTCGGAGGACGGATAGAAGGACTCCAATTACCTCTACACTATGACTTCCAAAACCTACGGTTATCACCACAGGAACTTAGAAATGAATTCAAGCGACTAGGCTGGAGAAAGGTTGTAGCTTTTCAAACCAGAAACCCTTTGCATCGTGCACATTATGAACTGACACAACAGGCGGCCAAAGAAGTAGAAGCAAGTTTACTTATCCATCCAGTCGTAGGCATGACTAAGCCCGGAGACCTTGATCACTACACTCGAGTTCGCTGCTACCAAGCGATTGCAAAGCACTACACAAATAACACTGCAAGACTATCGCTTCTGCCAATCGCCATGCGCATGGCCGGCCCGCGCGAAGCAGTTTGGCATGCCATCATTCGAAAAAACTATGGCTGCACACACTTGATCGTAGGGCGTGATCATGCAGGCCCAGGAGCAGATTCAAGCGGCACACCATTTTATGGTCCATACGACGCACAAGAACTCCTTCGAAACCATGAGGAAGAACTCGGTGTCTCTATGGTTCCATTCAAAATGATGGTCTACGTTAAAGATTCAGACAGCTATATGTCCCAAGAAGACGTGCCCACCGGCTCTAGCGTCTCCAGTATTTCCGGGACGGAACTTCGAGAGCGCCTCGCTGAGGGTAAAGACCTTCCGGCTTGGTTTACGTTTCCTGAAGTGGCAACAGAGCTTCGAAAAACACACCCACCCCGGGCAAAGCAAGGTTTCACAGTATTTTTCACCGGCTTATCTGGTTCAGGAAAGTCAACTATTGCAAATGTGTTACTCGTAAAACTCTTAGAATTGGGCGGCCGTCCCGTCACACTTCTTGACGGAGACGTAGTTCGGAAAAACCTGTCAAAGGAATTGGGGTTTTCGAAAGAACATCGAGATATCAACATTCGGCGAATTGGTTACGTCGCTTCTGAAATAACTAAGAACGGTGGCATAGCACTCTGCGCTCCAATCGCACCTTACTCAAGTGTACGTAAAGAAGTTAAAGATCTGATAACACCGCTAGGAGGATTTGTACTCGTCCACATAGCAACACCCCTCGAAGAATGTGAAAAACGAGACCGAAAAGGGATGTATGCAAAAGCACGTCAAGGAATTATCAAGGAATTTACAGGCATCTCTGACCCTTACGAAGAACCCGAAGACGCCGCACTAAAAATTGATACAACAAACGTAAGTGCGGAAGAAGCAGCGCAAGACATCATCTTACATCTGAAAAAAATTGGCTTTATTGGCCCTGAACACTGAAAATAGTGGAACAATCTGGAAACATCATAGAGCGTATTCAAGAAGCCCTTGAAGCAACTAAATCGATCTTTGCACAGTACACCCCTGGTCAAGTTAAAGCCTACAAAAAAGCTGGTGGCGACCCAGTAACTTCAGCCGACATTGAAGTTAACGAAATACTCCTACAATCACTGCTGCGAAAAGGAGAGGGCTGGCTTTCTGAAGAAAGCACTGAGGATTTCAGCCGTCTTGAGGCTAAACGTGTGTGGGTAGTAGACCCGCTCGATGGCACAAAAGAGTTCGTATCCGGAATACCCGAGTGGTGCGTATCCATCGGCTATGTTGTAGAAGGAACACCTGAAGCAGGCGGAATATTAAATCCCCAAACTGGAGAAATGATCGATGGGGGTCATGGTTCAAAT
>CAZFLB010000334.1:0-8793 GCA_964518945.1 uncultured Acidobacteriota bacterium
AACTAATTCAATTTATGAATCGTTTCGGAGAAACGATCAATCATACAATGGCTGTTCAAGCTGAACTATCTTCAGTTCTTGTTAGATTTTCTCAACGTATAGATCAACTAGCCGATGCAAAGGACCGTCTATACGCATCTCTTGGAAACACGCGTACAGATGTGATTCTCGAAGCAATGGATAAACGCATTGAGACGGCCAGAGTGGGTATGCGTAGACTTCAGGAAAAAGTCGAGGGAATAGACACTTCCATTGCAATCACTCGCTCTGAACTTGGAGGCCTTCAAACAGGGACAGCTAGTAATAGGCCTGAAGAAAACCTTAGTTCTGCTTTCTCAGCCGATCATTATGTAGCCTTTGAGGAACGCTTTCGTGGTGACTCCAATACCTTGAGAAATCGTTTTAGCAACTACATTTCATTTTTTAAGGAACATGGCCCCGTAGTTGATCTCGGCTGCGGGCGCGGTGAATTTTTAGAATTATTAAAAGAAACAAATGTCGAAGGAATCGGAGTCGATGAAAATCCATCCATGGTTCAGTCCTGTAAGGAAAAGGGACTCGATGTCCATGCAGGAGATGTGTTCGGCTACCTTTCAAACAGCACTTCAAACTCTATCGGTGGAATCTTCTCTGCACAAGTTATAGAGCACTTGCCTCCGCATACCATAAAAATGTTCATAGAGGAATGTTTCCGAGCACTAAAACCAGATGGACGACTACTCATCGAAACCATAAACCCCGAAAGCGTCACGGCCTTTATTTCGTTTTATCGAGATCTAACCCATCAAAAACCAATCCATCCCAAAACACTTGATTTTATGTTAAGGGCTGCTGGTTTTCGTGATGTAGCTATCCATTATACAAGTCCTGTTAGCGAGCGTGCTCGCTTGCTCAGTATAACTTCAAACTCACCAAACACTGAGACTCTCAACCAAAACGTTAGTAAACTCAATGCTTTATTGTTCGGGGAGCTTGATTACGCAGCAATCGCAACAAAATAACAAAATCAACCAATGAAAGAACTCATACGCGTAGCCAACACCAAAGATATTGCTTCTCAAAGCTTCGAATTAATTGAAGTCCGAGGGAAAAAAATCATCGTCTACAACATCGACGGAGCCTACTACGCAACAACAACAATGTGCGTACACCAAGGAGGGCCACTTGAAAAAGGAACTCTAAAAGGCACAACTATTACCTGCCCTTGGCATGCATGGCAGTTCAATGTTTGCACCGGCAAAGCTGTCTTAGATAACGAAGTTTCTATTGAATGCTATCCCGTATCAATCGAGGGAGACCAAATCCTCGTTAGGATCTAGTTCTGACAACATACCCAGCACAAGCCAAACTGAAACGCAAAAGTTCACTTCTGGTACAGCGTCTAAAAAAAGAATATCCAGAAGCTCGTTGTGCATTGTTATACAAGAACCCGTTACAACTTCTCATCGCTACCATTCTCTCAGCCCAATGTACTGATGTTCGCGTAAACAAAGTTACTCCATTATTATTTTCTCGGTATCAAAAACCTGAAGACTTTGCTGACGCAGATATAGATGAACTCCAACGATTGATTCACTCAACCGGATTTTATCGAAACAAGGCAAAATCCATCAAAGGCGCTACTAACAAAATCACAACCGAATTTAATGGAAGAGTTCCTCACACAATGGAGGAACTCCTAACACTACCAGGTGTTGCACGTAAAACCGCGAATGTGGTTCTCGGTACTGGATTCGGAATCAGCGCTGGAATTGTTGTAGACACACATGTTTTTCGCCTATCTCACCGCATGGGTCTAGTGGAAGGGAAAACACCCGAACAAGTAGAGAAGCAACTCCTGAACCTAATACCTAAAAAATATTGGATCGAATTTTCTCATATTCTTATCTATCATGGCAGAAAAATCTGCTCAGCAAGAAATCCCCAGTGCAACACTTGTGTAGTAAAACACCAGTGCCCCAAAATAGGCATCGATTTGAGCAAAGTGAAACAATAATAATTTATCGAAAGGACATACTTAGCCCTAAGGACAAGCAACAATGAAAATTGGACTAAGCGTAGGCTTTATAACGTCTGCAAATCCCAATCCAGTCCAAATGGCTGTTGCTGCAGAGAACCTCGGGTATGACTCCGTGTGGGTTGCAGAAGCCTGGGGTTCAGATGCTGTCAGTGTACTTGCGTGGATTGGTGCTAAAACTGAACGTATTCGACTGGGCACCGGAATACTCCAAATTCCTTCTCGCTCACCGGCCCTCACAGCAATGACAGCAGCAACAATCGATCGGCTAAGTAAAGGCCGACTGTTATTGGGGCTAGGAGTTTCCGGACCTCAAGTAATCGAAGGATGGCACGGAGTCGATTACGGAACACCACTATTGCGAACACGTGAAGCCATTGCCATTATTCGCCAAGTCCTCGCACATAAAAACCCTCTCACTTACAAAGGAAATGTTTACCGGATTCCAATAGAAAACAAAACAAATCTAGGTAAACCTCTAAAACTAATGCTTTCTCCCACTCGAAAAGAGATCCCGATTTATGTTGCCGCCATCGGGCCAAAAAACGTAGCTCTAGCAAGAGAAATCGCTAATGGTTGGCTTCCTTTGTTTTATTCACCACATCACCAGAACATTTTTAAAGAAGCGTTGGCAACACCTGGGCATACAGATGAATTCGACATCGCTCCAAGCGTACAGATTTCTATGGGTCAAGATCTTGAAGCATGTCGCAATGCTGTAAAACCCAACTTAGCTTTGTACATCGGTGGTATGGGTGCAAAAGATAAAAATTTTTATAATGCCCTAGCACACCGATATGGCTATGGCTCGGAAGCCACCTTAATTCAAGAACTCTACCTCAACGGAAAAAAGAATGAAGCCATTGCAGCGGTTCCTGATAGCCTAGTTGATGACGTTGCACTATGCGGAACCCGAGAAAGAATCATCGAAAGGCTTCAAGCATGGAAAGATTCCGGAGTATCTACCCTGATATGCATGCTAAAAGACCAAGCAACGCTGGAAGCAATGCCTGATATCGTGGCACAGGTTTGATTAAAAAAATCAGTTAAACGCCAATAGTCAGTCTCTACTTCTGCGCCTACCCCGCGGGACTACTTTTAACTGTGATGAAGTCTTTACTCGAATAAAGTAATTCCCTTCCACCTCTTCAACCTTACCGCGAACACGCACATTACGAGTACCAAATTTCTTTCTCACGTCAACTTTGAAATTGTGCAATTCACTAGCCATAACGATGGCTTGGAAAGCAGTGGTATCATCTGCCCCGAAAAACAAGTGAATCCCAGACTTAGATTCTGCTGTTGTGTGAACTCTACCTTGGACAGCAACAGTCTTACCAAGTTGGTCTGCGCCTACATCATCCGGATTGAAAGTTTTTGATCCCTGGGCAAAGGTGGCCACCCTACTAATAATCAAAAAGAAAAGAGCAAGGGTCTTAACGCTCATGGATACCTCCTAGTATGCCTTTTTCAGAAAGCAACAAATAAAGCAGTAACATATCTCCTCACACAAAACAAGTGTGGTCGGATAGTCTCAACTGATTTATTACTCAGTGCATCGGTCCAGCGTCTCTATCAGAATGTTTGTCATAGTACGAGTCGAATTTTCTTCGCAAGCGCTTCATTCTCCATCGTCGATAAAAATCCCTTGTTGAATGTCTAAATGAGGCCTGCTGGCTAAATATTGAGCTCCGCGTAACGCCTATGAATCGGAGTAGAAGAAACCCACTAACAAAACCTCCCAGATGTACAATATGTGCGATCCCTTCCGCTCCTGAAATCGA
This sequence comes from uncultured Acidobacteriota bacterium, assembly GCA_964518945.1. Taxonomy (GTDB): domain Bacteria; phylum Acidobacteriota; class Vicinamibacteria; order Marinacidobacterales; family SMYC01; genus CAZFLB01. The sequence continues at coordinate 3,802 of CAZFLB010000334.1, forward strand.
ACTTACAAAAGCCGCAAAACCTAATATGGAAACAAGATATCTCGCTGGAACTGGAAACATCAAAAAAACAAGAATCTCTCTATTTGGAAACATCATCCCAAATGCCAGGAGAATTCCATAAAGTGCACCCGAAGCACCAATAATTTGTACGGACCAAAATGGGCCAAACGGTATTAGTGAAAACAAAGCGCCACCAAGACCACACAAGAAAAAATAACGATAGAAAGAACTGCTGCCCCAAACCCTTTCTATAGTGCAACCGAACATAAAAAGAAGAAGCATGTTCCAAAACAAGTGTCCAAGGCCACTATGCAAAAACATATATGTGAAAAGTCGCCAGATCTGAAAATGCCAAGGAAGAACTTTCAACGCTTGTAAAGATAATGAATCTGTAAATGACGGGATCAATAATTGTAAGACCAGAGCAATCATATTGAGTAAAATCAAGGTCTTAACAGCAGGTGTTATTGGCCCTCCGAAGCTGAACCTAAAGTCTCGTGGATAGGTGGACATCAGATATGCAGCTTAGCACATGCTGAATTTAGGGTTGAAAAGCTTGGAACCGCTCAGAGGAAGCGCCAAAATCTATTTAATTTAAGAAAGAATCGACTAAAAAAACACAATATTTAGTCTCAAGAGAGTTAGTCCGTTCACCAATCAACTCAATGCGCTCTTTTCGTCACGGTATCAAGTTCAGGTTGTCCGAGAACACTTCTGAGCGCCTTGCCAGTATGAGATGCTGACTCCAAAGCCACCTCCTCTGGTGTCCCAACGGCCACGATATAGCCTCCTTGATCCCCCCCTTCAGGACCAAGGTCAATCAAGTAATCTGTTGTCTTCAGGACATCAAGATTGTGCTCAATCACAAGCACACTATTCCCACCATCTACAAGCCTTTGCAACACATTCAAGAGCTTAGCAATATCATGAAAATGCAATCCGGTCGTTGGCTCGTCGAGCATATAAAAGGTACGCCCAGTAGAACGCTTGGCCAGTTCTCGAGAGAGTTTAACTCTCTGCGCTTCACCACCTGAGAGTGTTGGAGAACTCTGACCTAGTCGAATGTAGCCCAAACCAACATCTATCAATGTATCTAATATTTTGCGGATTCGTGGATGGTTTTCAAACAAATCTCGGGCTTCATCTACGGTACGGTCAAGCACATCAGCGATAGACAATCACCTGTATTTCCCCTCTAATGTAGAGTCATTAAATCTACGCCCCCGACACTAATCACATGGCACATAAACGTCCGCAAGAAAATGCATCTCTACTTGAATAACTCCGTCGCCCGTACAGTGCTCACAACGGCCACCTTTGACATTGAATGAAAAGCGGCCAGCCTTATACCCACGCACTTTTGACTCTGAAAGTTCAGTAAAAAATTTTCGAATTTCGTCGAAAACTTTTGTATAAGTCCCTGGATTCGAACGGGGCGTTCTTCCTATCGGAGATTGATCGATATTTATCACTTTGTCAAGAAACTCGATTCCCCGTATAGCTTGATGTCCACCAGGCTGAACCTCAGCGCGATTGAGAGTTTTTGCCAACACCGGATAAAGTATTTCGTTTACAAGTGTGCTTTTACCCGCTCCTGATACTCCCGTAACACCTAGAAAAACACCCAGTGGTATCTCCACATGAAGATTGTTGAGATTGTTCTCACTGGCTCCCTCGATCTCGAGTCGTTTCTTTCCGCAAGTCCTCCTTGTCGAAGGAACCGTGATGGACAGTTGTCCCGAAATGTATTTGCCTGTACTCGATTCACCACTCGCCCAAAGCTCATGAGACCTCCCAGTAGCAATCACTTTGCCACCATACGCTCCAGCTCCAGGTCCAAAGTCAATAACATGATCAGCTGCTTCAATCGTCTCCCGATCGTGCTCAACAACAACCACAGTATTGCCCATGTCTCGTAAGTGGCCCAAAGCTTTAAGTAAACGTGCATTATCTCTAGAATGAAGTCCAATGGAGGGCTCATCCAATATGTAAATCACTCCAGTAAGTTCAGAGCCAATCTGACTTGCTAGACGAATCCTTTGTGACTCCCCTCCAGACAGAGTTGGAGCCAATCGATCAAGTGTCAAATAGTCCAACCCAACATCACAAAGAAAACGAAGAAGACTAGTTATTTGTTTGAGAAGTTCCGATCCGATAAGCGCTTCTGTTCCTTTAAGTTCAACTCTACTCGTAAAAAGAAACGCCTCGCCCACCGAACTGGCCACAAGTTCCGCTAATGACTTTCCAGCAACACTTACAGAAAGCGCTTCGGGTCTCAATCTAGCTCCGTTACAACTCGAACACAATTTGTTCGACATGAATTGCGAATAATATTTACGCACTGATTCTGACCTAGTCGCTTTCATACGACGCATTAAGATTGTAACTAACCCCTCAAATCTAGTCTTAAACGTACGCCGGCCTTTGCGAACAGTAATCTTTTCTTTATCCCCTCCGTACAGAATCAACTGCCGTTTATCCGTTGACAAATTTCTCCATGACACATCAAGATCGAAACCGTAATGTCTTGAAAGAGAACGGATCACAGCAGCCCGCCAACCACCCTTATCAGCGATGGTTCCCCACGGTTTAATCGCTCCTTGATTGATGCTTAAAGAATTGTCTGGAACCATTAGTTCTTCATCCATTTCTGCCTTGGTACCAAGCCCGTTACAGGCAGTACACATACCTTGAGGAGAATTGAAAGAGAACAACTGAGGCGTCAGTTCCGGAAATGAAAGTCCACAATGGTGGCAAGAATGGTGCTCTGAAAAAAGAAGGTCTTCTTGACCATCCCTATGAACTACAAGAACACCTTTACCACTTTCGAGTGCTGTTTCAACCGAGTCAGTTAACCTCGACGATTTCTCAAGCAACTCGGGTCTTGCAATTAGTCGGTCTATGACGATTTCAATGCTGTGCTTTTTATTCTTGTCGAGTTCTATGCTCTCTTGAAGAGATCGGTTTTCTCCGTCAACCCGCACCCTTGAAAAACCAGCTTTTCTCGCGTTCTCAAAAACAGATCGGTGTTGCCCTTTGCGCCCCTCAACAAGGGGGGAAAGAACTTGAAAACGTGTACCTGTAGACAGTCTCCCTATTTCTTGAACTATCTGTTGGGGTGTTTGTTTTGCTACTGGCCTTGAACACCGGTAACAACTTAATTTTCCAATTCTCGCAAATAATACTCGAAAGTAATCATAGATTTCTGTAATAGTACCAACAGTTGAACGGGGGTTATGACTCGAAGATTTCTGATCAACCGCTATAGTCGGTGACAACCCTTGAATCGTATCGTAAACAGGTTTGTCCATCTGTCCCAGAAACTGCCGCGCATAGTTTGATAAAGACTCTACGTAACGCCTTTGCCCCTCTGCATTAAGCGTATCAAAGGCGAGAGAAGACTTGCCTGATCCTGACACACCGCTGAAAACGACAAGCTTTTTTTTAGGAATTTCTACCGTTATGTTTTTGAGATTATGCTGGCGCGCACCTCTAACAACTATTAAATCCGACTCCACAACGAAAGAATCTAGCCTGAACTGTGTCCAAGGTCAAAGTGCTTGTAAGAACTCAGTTCCACTCAGGTTTAATCGCAAAGAAAAAACTTTCACGGCCACGCTCTACAAAAAGAACCACCTCATCAGGTTTTCGATGGCGGATGTCTTCCACCAAACGGTAGAGAGAGTCTAAATCTTTAATAAGCTGATCGTCGATCCGGACAAGGAGATCTCCAGTCATTACACGATTCGGGTTATTACTAACTGCCAAGGGTGGTTTAACAACTACAACACCTGCTTGTTCCAGCTCAAGAAACTGTCGCGCTAAATAATCATAAGTAAGTGCACGAACCACAATATCAAGTTCACTAATTTCTAAAGTTTTAGCTTCTCTCGCTGATACAGGCGCAGGGTCAAGCTTTACGAAGATAATTTCATCACTACCATTTCGGATCAATCTAATAACAAGTTCTGCACCCACACCAGCACGAAGAACCCTTTCGGCAAACCTTCCAACATCTTCATCGCGACTGACCTCAATGGGCTTACCAGCCAGTTCAATTAGAACATCCCCAACCTCAATGCCAGCTCTTTTGGCAGGAGAGTCCTGATACACATAACCAACAAGAATCCCTGACTTGACCGAAAGACCCATGTGCGCTGACAACTTCGAAGAAAGAGCCTGCATCTCAATACCTAACCAGCCTCTGCGAAGAGCATCAGTATCATGTACATCTATACTCACATCAACAAAATCATGAGCAGGCCTTACAAATCCTCGACCGACACCTTTGGGCAAATCTCTCATAACGGATAAAAAGGCAAGTGGATTCTGCAAACGAGTTTCTGGAACAGGGACTGTAAGAGCATCCATAAAACCCAACGTATTCCCGTCAAGGGATACTACCAGTGAGCCAACTGGGTCAGACGTACCAGTTGCAACGATGTAACCCTTTTGGGGCTTGTGAACCAGTGCTTGTATTCTCGAAAGCTCAACAGCTATCGTAGGTCCCAACGGTTCTGGAAGTAGACTCAGAACAACAACTTGCATTCCAACCTTTCCCTCGACACCATCGTCAAAACTAACTGGAACAAATTCTCGGCCATCGCTCTCAATGCGGAAAAAAGCAACACCAGCATTTAAATCTCTTCCGATCAGAGTGGCATGGTAATCAGTACCATCGATTGCACGAATTCGAGCCTCCGAAATGATTGCTTCTATTCGACTTACAGATGCTGGAAATCTAATTCCAACGCCATGTGGCACTTGGTTAAATGGTTCGAAAATAATTGCACTTGTCATCACAATGCCGCTTTGGGAAATAATTACACCTGTCGTAGTTAACTCTGCTTCCACCGGCGGATCTGCAGTTGAACGACGTACCTTTTGTCGATAGGTAATTTGCACAAGGCTTTCTCCATACCTTTTGTCGAGAACGTGGAGTTTACGCTCAACCACATCACCGCTCTGACCAGAAAAAGAAGTACTTGTAAC
>CAZFLB010000335.1:0-3914 GCA_964518945.1 uncultured Acidobacteriota bacterium
ACAGAGCGTCCAAAATTGATGTTGAAAAAGAACAATTCAGAGTTATGACTTCAAAATTTTAATACATTACAGGTGTTGAGGGAGGCGATACGATCTATCTATCAGATATAGATCGTGAAGGAAATATAGTGTCTCTCATACAAAGTAACTATAGTGGTTTTGGTTCAGGGATTGTTCCCCCTGATGCAGGTTTCATGTTACATAACCGAGGTGCTCTTTTTACCATGGAGAGGGATAAACCTAACACTCTTGAACCACGTAAGAGGCCTCTCCACACTATTATTCCAGCATTTATGTCCAAGGGAGACATTCGAATCGGCTTTGGAATAATGGGCGGTTGGAATCAGTCGCAAGCTCACGCACAGTTCGTTTCCAACATTGTAGATTATGGAATGAATATACAAGAAGCCTTGGAAGCCGGTCGTTTTACAAAGGGGACCTTTGATGGTTGTGATGTGCGAATGGAGGCACTGATTCCAGAGAGTGTTCGAACATAACTTACAGAGCGTGGTCACGAAATTGAAGTAGTGAGGCCCCGAACAGGAAGCTTTGGTTTTGGACAGGCAGTCATGTCAAATTCAGAAGGAGTTCATTTTGGTGCTTCTGAGCCTCGACACGATGGTGCTGCTATTCCCGAAGCCCCGCCAATGTCTAAGTAATAGGGGTTTTGTATTCGGATCGGAGAAAGTCCTTTGAGACGTCTCTTTACAGAAGCACTTTTTCTTCGGTGCTGTTAGAGAATCAGACAGACTTTGACGTTATTCTTGGGGGCCGCGCTCTATATTTGATTGCACTGGTTCGCCTGGTCGTGTGGTCATGGACAACTGGTTCTTGAGGGTCTTGATCGAACTCTTGCACTTCCTGGAATGGTGCTCTGTGGTTCTCTAGCCAAGCCAAACGCTTGATTTGTTAACGAGTCAGTTGTTGGAGTAGATTTTGTGCTGACGAGGCAAAAGGGTCGTTTTCTTCGATAGCTTGTAAAAGAGTAATTGCTTCCTCATGGCGATTTTGGCTAAGCCGAGTCACGGCCATCAAAAACTTTATTCCTGGTTGCATCGGGTTCAGTGAAAAACTATTTTCAAAAGCTGTGGCTGCATCTTGTGTTGCTCCATTTAAGACGTGAAAACGGCCCAAGTTTAATTGTTGAGGTGCGTCATCTTCATGAAATGCTCCTCGAACGACATGGTCTTTAAGCGCTTCCCCGAATTGAACACCGGACTCACCTTGAAGTTTTGGAATTCCAAGATTAAGTAGAGAGATTACTGTGTTCATTCTAACTATCCGGTTGTCACTGTTGAGTGAAGGTAATAATGCCCTCTGCGCCAAATTACGATTTGGACCTGTTTGGTCACCCATTTTGAGTGCTGAGATCGCCTGTATCATAGGGTGTTCATCCTTTAGTCCTCCGAGAAGAGTAGGAAAGACTCTGGGGTCATCAATACTTCCTAGGTAACCGATGGCATTTGCTCGAGGAAACGGACCTTGGGTTTTATCTGCTATGAGGGACAACAGCTGCTCGGTTGCCCCAGGCACTTGGTTACGTGCTGAAGCGAAGGCTTCTGCTCTTCTAACGATCTTTTTTCGAACAGAACTGTTTGGATACCAACGATCAAGTTCCGTTAATGCCCACTCAGGTTCTTGATCTTGATGGCAGAGGTTGCACGCGTTGGGTATATTGAATTTTATTGTGTTCTCTGGGGAAGGAATACTGATACTGTGGTCTCTCATTTTTGCTTTTATAGACGTTACTGACCTTGGCATGTGACAGTCAACGCATGCACTCCCGGTGCTGTTTACTTTGTGAAAGGTATGACCTTCAACATTTTTTCCAATTTCTATGTGGCAACCCGTGCACAATTGTTGATTCTTCGGGATTAAACGTTTGTTGTCTTCTATCTCTGGTCTGTGTGTATCATCATGGCAATTGGTACATGTAACTTCACCTTTAATGAAACATTCACTTTGCCATATACCTAAAGCGTTTGTAGAAAACCGTCGGGTTTTGCCGTCAGCCCACCACGTAGGATCTTTGCTTGGAGTTTGTGTGTACTCTAGAAGAGGGAAGAAATAGTCGTAATAGTTGTCACCTGCCTGATAACCAAAATGCATGACATCTCGAAATGAGTGGCATTGCGCACATATCTGAGAGCTGCGTTCGTTATCGAGTTTGGTAGGTACGATGATTTTTGTATCTGTTTTGCGTCCTGGCGTTTGGACGCTTCTCGAGTACTGTTCAACATGTTCACTTCCGGGGCCGTGGCACCTCTCACAATTGCCGCCAAAGTCCAGCCATGTTGTGTCGTATTTTCGTTTGACGGGATCGTAGTTTTTAACTTCTTCACTTACGTGACACCCAAAGCAATTTTTGTTCCAAACCTGTACGGGAACAACGCCATCTTCCTCTTTTTGATCAGGTGCTGCGATCTCAAGGTTATGAAACCATTCTTTTCGCAAGATATCCCAGCTTGGAGGAAGTACGATGATGCGACCATCAGAAAGAGTCGTAAGATAGTGTTGAATGCGGCGATTGCCTAGGGTGTACTGTATTTCATGTTCTTGGACGTTTGGTGTGAGGAATGATTCTTTAATATAAAACTTACCTTCGCGTTCCTCAAGGCCATAAATTTTATTACGTAGTTCAATATTTGAAACGCTAAAGTTACCGCGAACACTTTCTGTGGTAGCCGGTTGGACCATTTTGCTATGGCGGGATGTTTGCCAATACGCATGAGTATCTGAATGGCAGGACTGGCATACTGTTTGCCCCACGACTTGAGGTCCCTCTAGCTGAACGGAAGTCAGCGTAACCATTAATAATAAGGCCGAAGTCATTACAAGAAAGTAACGCTCTATCGGCTAGGCGTCAAATGTGGCACGGAAATTCTTTTGGTAAACTTAGTCTTAAATATATCAATATCATTGTCAGTCTTGTTGGTAGACAGAATAATTACCTTGTGGGAAACTAGCTGCTCCTTGGGTGAGAGTAAGAATTGAGGGCGTTGTCTACTGTGAGAGCAAGGTTTATGATTTATCGCTTAGCTGCTGCCCTTCTGTGTGTCATTTCATCTGATTTGGTGTTTGCGGTGAGCACCTCAACTAGTACAGTTGGTGATGAATCAGCTACTTCATCAAGCTCAGAGATGATGAATAATTTGCTCGTCGAGTACTGCCAAGTTTGTCACAATGACGAAGCTTTGACGGGTGGTTTGACCCTAGAAACCTTTGACGCAGCTGAGCTTGAACGTTCAACAGAGGTTGCTGAGAAAATTATCCGTAAGTTGCGAGCGGGTATGATGCCCCCATCATACGCCCCGCAGCCAGATCCTGTGAACGTCGGTACGATGTTGTCAACTCTTGAAAATCGTATTGATGGGATAGCATCTAAGAAGCCTAATCCTGGCAGAAGAACGTTTCAACGCTTGAATCGAGCGGAATATGTGCGCTCGGTACGAGATCTTCAGGCGCTTGATGTTGACGTTGATGCTCTTCTTCCCTCAGATACAATCAGCCATAGCTTTGACAACATTGCCGATGTACAAACTTTGTCTCCCACACTAATGGACGGCTACTTTCGTGCTGCAGAAAAAATTAGTCTTGAGGCGGTTGGAGATACTAATGCTGGCCCTAGTGGAGTTACATATAAAGTTCCAAGAAGAGGCTCACAACTTCGTCATGTGTTAGGAGCACCCTTCGGTACAAGAGGTGGAATTTCTATCGTTCATAATTTTGTAGCAGATGGTGAGTACGTGTTCAAAGTTCAACTGCATGGTTCTCCGCAAGGATATCTATATGGTAGAAATTTTGCAGATGATGAGCAGATAGAGGTTTCCATCGATGGCAACCGAGTAGAACTTTTGGATATTGATCCACTTATCGCGGAGTCGGATCCACTCGGCTTGAATATCGAGACACAG
>CAZFLB010000336.1:0-9061 GCA_964518945.1 uncultured Acidobacteriota bacterium
TTTTGGTCAAGCAATTCTGCTGCTTATGTTTGCCTTTGGAGGATTTGAGCTTGTATCTCTCCCGTCTGGAGAAGCACGTTCTCCAAGACGAGATGTTCCTCGTGCTCTTTTAACCACACTGACTATCGCTTTTTTTTATTATGTTACAACCCAACTGGTTACAGTAGGGACTCTTCCTGGGCTTGGTGGATCTAGTACGCCTTTGGCTGATGCTGCGGCAGGATTTCTAGGTCCTTTGGGGGGTATGTTAATTGCGGTGGGAGCACTAATCTCCATTACTGGTACTAACGCGGGTACCATGTTAGCGGGTCCTCGAGTTACATATGCTTTGGGTGAGAGGGGACAACTGCCAAGTTTATTTAGTCATATTCACTCCCGTTTTTGCACTCCTGACTTTTCTATTTTTGTGTATGCAGTTGTTTCTCTATTGCTAGCTTTAACGGGTACCTTTGTTCAAATGGCAGCTATGAGCGCAGTGGCTCGACTTTTGGTTTATGTTATTACTTGTAGTGCCGTTCCTGTTTTACGGCAGCGACGGTGTGATACTCGTGGCGAAAACATATTTCAATTACCAGGAGGGCGAGTAATTCCAATGTTGGCAGTAGTTGCTTCTGCAGCTGTAATACTGGCTGCTGATCTCGTATCATTACTGGCAGGAGGAGTAGCTCTGTTGTTGGGTACGGGGATCTATTTTTATCGGCGTCTTGTATTTGCTGGTTAAAAAAAATCTCCTGATTAACAAGTCTGCTGATACGCTATATAGATATGGGAAAGAGACTAGAAGAAGTAGACGGTCTGATTCAAAAATATTCGGATTTACCTTTTGAGGCAATTTTCAAAGAAGATCTTTTGCGTACGGGTATTGCGTTTTCAGAAAAGGCTCTTAGAGTAGCCGTCCAATTTAAATCAAAAGCTTATTTTATTTTTTCTTTTGATTTAGTTCCTTTGGCTGATATGCCAAAACAGGAAAACCTCAGAGTCCCTGAAGAAATTTGTCTAATAGATGGTGCTAGAAATTTTCGGCGCACTATTGTTTCAGTTCGAGTTAATCCGAGTTCTCCTTACAGAGTAGATATTTCGGATGATGGCAGGGTTTTGTTAGAGCTTGAAGGAGAGGAAATAGCAGAAGTGCAATTTCCAACAGTTCCTAAGTTTTACGAACAGACTCTTTCTAATGGGAAGCCCATTACAGATATTGCCCCTACTATTGAGTGGGGGTATTTGTTGTATTTAACGGTATTTAGGATTTGTCAGTACTTTGGTAAAGAAGAAGAATGTCAATTTTGCGATATTAATGAAAACTATCGGCAACAGAAACGGAGTGGACGTCCCTATACTGGAGTGAAGACAGTAGAGGAAATTCTTGAGGCATTAGAAATTGTTAATGAAACTGACACGGTAAGTCGAGCTTACACAGTTACAGGGGGCAGTATTACTTCTCAGCTTAATGGGAAACGTGAAGTAGATTTTTATGTGCAGTATCCCAAAGCCATTGAGAAACGATTTCCCGGGCGTTGGATTAGCAAGCTGGTAGTTCAGGCACTTGTCAAAGAAGAATTACTTCAGTTTAAGGATGCTGGCGTCCAAATTTATCACCCTAATTATGAAATATGGGATCCAACTCTCTTTGAGCTTATTTGTGCTGGCAAGAATCGTTACGTGGGACGAGATGAATGGATAAGGCGTATTTTAGATGGAGCGGAAATATTTGGCGCTTCACATGTTATTCCTAATTTTGTAGCGGGAATTGAAACAGCTCGGCCTCATGGTTTTAAGACTGTTGAAGAAGCTATTAATTCTACTGCTGAGGGGCTTGATTTTTTTATGTCTCATGGGATTACTCCACGTTTTACAACTTGGTGTCCCGAACCATTAACAGTTTTGGGAAAATTAAACCCAGGTGGGGCTCCATTGGAATATCATGTGCGTCTTTTACGAGTGTGGAGAGACACACTCAAAAAATATAAGTTACCTCCTCCACCAGGATATGGAGAAGCGGGAGTTGGAAATTCTGTATTTTCTGTTTCTTCGTTTATGGATGTACTTCCTGTTAAAAAGTCTAGACATTCGGTTCAAGAAGTTGAGAAAACACGTGTCAGTCAGAGTTCTTAGTAAAAATTGAGCTGTTTAGTTATTGATCATCAAGCGAACCACTTAATTTATTCTTAGGGATATAAAGCAATTGAAGATAAGGGTTTCTTTTATTGAGTATTTGAATTCAGTGCCTCTGGGTTGGGGTTTTCTAAATGGTCCCCATAAGGATGTTTTTGATCTAACTTTTGACAAACCTTCGCAGTGCGCAGGACATTTATCGAAGGGGGAAGTTGATGTTGGTTTGATTCCAGTTATCGAGTATCAAAGAATTCCTGATTTGTTGGTTCTTCCAGATATTTCCATATCCTCTAAGCATAAAGTTAAGAGTGTTTTGTTTGTTAGTAAGAAACCTTTAGAGCGTATTAAGCGGATTGCTGTGGATAGTTCCAGTCGAACATCTGTAGCATTACTTCAAATTTTAGTTCAAAAATTTTACAAAATTAGTTCAGTCAGTTATTACGCGGAACCTCCTAATCCTACAAGAATGTTAGAGCTTTATGATGCTGCTTTAATTATTGGTAATGCTGCGTTATCTGTGCCTAGTGGTCCGTATGATATTTATGATCTAGCCTATGAATGGAACCGTTTTACAGGACTTCCTTTTGTTTTTGCATTTTGGGCAGTGCGTCCTGAAATCGATTTAAAGGAACAGTTTGAAGTTTTTTATCAATCTCGAAAACAGGGGCTGAGAGAGATAGGGCAAATTTCAGATATTTATGCTGAAAAACTCGGAGTGCCAAGTTCTGATATACGTGATTATATTTTAAATAATTTGGATTACTCGTTGGATCAGTCTAATTTGAGAGGCTTGCGTACATTTTTTGAGATAGCAGTTGAAATGAAGATTATTCCACATGCTGTGCCAATTCGTTTTTACTCTAATTAGATTTTTAGAGCTAGTGCCCACTAGAAACTATCATCTAAAAATTCATAAGGAATTGACAAGAAGGCGGTTAGAGGGGTAGTTTGTCATCAAGTTAGGATAGACTTGCCTCTGAGTTTTTGGTGAGTTTTGGCGTACATTCTCTATTTTAAGAGATTAATATGAAAATCTTAAATATTTCTTATGCTCTTCCTAGTAAGAAAGTTACTAATGAGGGTTTAATTGAAGAAATTGTTCAGAAAAATAGGAAGCATTTATCCGCTCAAGATCTGGAAAGCCTTCAAACTAAAATTAAAAAGTTTTTTAAATTGTCAGGGACAGCCATTCGATACCACCGAAATAAGGGGGAAAAATCTTTTGATTTTGCAATAAAGGCTGGGCAAGAAGCTCTGAAAAAAGCAAAGGTAAATCCAAAAGATGTGGACCTCCTTATCTATGCCGGAGTAGGAAGAGGGTGGGTAGAGCCAGCTACTGCGAACTTGTTTCAAAGTGAGCTTGGTCTTACATCGGCTACTTGTTTTGATGTTCTAGATGCTTGTGCCAGTTGGGTTCGGAGTATGGCTATTGCAAAAAGCTTTCTGTCTCAGAAAGTTTATAAGCTGGTTATGATTCTGAATTGTGAGTTTAATTTTAAAGAGTATGTACACCTCGAAATGGACAATAAAAATCTGGAGACTTCGTTTTCAGGGTTGACCATTGGGGAAGCAGCTACAGCTACTTTGTTGACAGCAGATGACTCTAAGGAAGATTCCTTTTTTTCTTTTAAAACTTGGGGTGACAAACACGATTTGTGCAAGATAACGTTACCAAATGCCAGTGATTTTTGTCCTAATGGTGGTGATGGCTTGAAACCAATGTCTTTTTTCACACTTCCAGGCGAATTACTTTCATTTACAATCAAACATTTAGTACAGCACTTTTCTGAAACACCACGTCTTGTTAGTAAAGTACATGATTTGGTAGTTGGACATGCTGTTAGTGTCGCAACAACTAGTAAGGTGGCTAAGCTTCTAAAAATGGATCCTAGTTTGTTTTTTGAAACTCATGCACGGTTTGGGAATACGGTTTCTGCATCTCTCCCACTGGCTTTAGCTGTGGCTGAAAAAGAGGGTAAATTAGAGCGTGATATGAGGGTTTTATTGTTGATGGGAAGTGCTGGTGTGAGTACTTCTGTTGCTTCTTTTACCTACTGAATCTTTTCTCGTTTTGTGTCAGATTTTTAGAACAGAAAATCTTCGATATAACATAGAAAACACATGAGTTTTTCTGTTGACACAATTAGTCATTTTTACGATTTCGATTCCCATTATTTTGAAGTTGATGGGCAAAAATACCACTACTTAGATGAAGGAGAAGGTGACCCGATTGTCATGCTTCATGGCAATCCAAGTTGGTCATTTATGTATCGAAATTTAGTAGTGGCTCTTCGTGAATCTCATCGTGTCATCGTGCCAGATCATATTGGATGTGGTCTGTCGGACAAGCCTTCTGACGAACATTACACCTATCGATTTGAGAAACGAGTTGCTAATTTAGAGGCTCTTTTAGAGAGCATAGGGGTAGATCGGAATATTACCTTAGTTGTGCATGATTGGGGTGGTCCAATTGGTATGTACTATGCCTCTTGCTATCCAGATAGAATTTCCAGATTTGTGATTTTCAATACCTCATTATCTTTGTTGCCTGCTGGGAAAAAACTTCACTGGACTCTTAGATTTTGCAGAAATTCTTCAATTGCAGCATTTTTCATTTTGAGATTTAATCTTTTTTCTTGGTGTGCTGGGAAAATTGGATTTAGGACAAAAGCATCTTCAGAAGAAATTCGAAGGGCCTATAGAGCTCCGTATGATTCTTGGAAGAACAGACGTGCCGTTCTCCGTTTTGTACAGGATATTCCGCTTACTCCTGAAGACTTTACCTTTAAGTAGTTGAGCGAAATTAAAGAGAAATTTTCTGGGTGTCAAAAAACGCCGATGCTGATTTGTTGGGGGCAGAAGGATTTTATTTTTGATGCCGATTTTCTAAATGAATGGATAAGGTGTTTTCCGCAGTCTGAAGTACATCAATTTTCTAAGGCGGGGCACTATGTTCTGGAAGATGCCTATGAGGCTATCATTCCCCTCGTTAGAGGTTTTTTAAAAAACAATCCTATTATCCACTATTAAAAATGAGTGATTCAAAAAATATTGTAGTTCATTTAGCAATTCGAGCGCGTGAGGAACCATTGCAACCTGCAGTTATTTCACAGGGCATTACTTTGACTTATAGTGAACTGGAACAGAAAAGCAATCAATGTGCCCAGGGCTTGAAACAATTAGGCATTCAGCACGGAAGTCGTGTGGTTTTGATGGTTCAGCCGGGTCATGAATTTCTAATATTGACGTTTGGGTTGATTAAAGTTGGTGCGATTCCAGTTTTTGTTGATCCCGGAATGGGATGGAAAAATTTGAAATTATGTTTGGCTCAAGTTGCTCCTGAAGCATTTATTGGTGTTCCTAAGGCTCATGTGGCACGAATTTTATTTGGTTGGGCTCGTTCTTCAATTAAATTATGTGTAACAGTTGGAGGTCCAAGAGTTTGGAGTGGATACTCTTTTTCCCAATTGATGAAAAAAGGAGTTGTGGAGGAATTTCCAAATCCAATCGAACTGAATTCTACAGAACCTGCTGCTATCGTTTTTACTTCGGGTAGCACAGGATTGCCTAAAGGGGTTGTATACACACACCAAATTCTTTCTTCCCAGATTGATTTTCTTCGAGACCATTTTGGAATTAGTCCCGGAGAGGTGAATTTGGCTACTTTTCCTTTATTTGCTCTTTTTGATCCAGCTTTGAGAATGACAACTATTTTCCCTAATATGGACTTTAGTCGACCGGTTCGTGCCAATCCATCTGAAATAATTCGAATGATAAAAACATATCAGGTTACTCATATGTTCGGTTCTCCGGCTTTGTTGCGCAGGGTAGGTCTTTATGGAAAGAAAGAGAAGGTGGAGTTGCCTTCGCTAAAGAGGGTTCTTTCTGCCGGTGCCCCAGTGCCTACTACAGTATTGCGGCATATAGGGGGAATGTTGGTGTCTGATGCTGATGTTCATACTCCTTATGGAGCTACTGAGGCATTACCGGTTTGTTCTATTTCTAGTCAGGAAGTTCTAAAGGAGGAAAAAGGCAGATCGCAGGGAAAAGGAGTTTGTGTAGGACGTCCTATTGTAGGAGTTCATTTAGCAGTGATTAGAATAACTGATGAGCCTATTTTGCGTTGGTCAGAAGATTTGCAAGTAAGAGAGAGAGAAATCGGAGAGTTGGTAGTTTGGGGGCCTAATGTTTCTCGTGAGTATTGGGACAACAAGAAAGCTAATCAGCAGTCTAAGATCCAAAGTGTTGATCAAAAGATCCGCCATCGGATGGGTGATGTTGGATATCTAGATAGTGGTGGTAGAGTCTGGTTTTGTGGTCGAAAATCGCATCGTGTAATAACTTCCTCAGGAACACTTTTCACTGTCTCATGTGAAGGTATATACAATCAGCATCCTGCAGTTTATCGTAGTGCCTTGGTTGGAGTTGGCCAGTTTCCAAATCAACTACCGGTATTGTGTGTGGAACTAGAGAATAAAAAGAAATGGAAAGGGTCAGATAGTTTAAAAAAAGAGATATTGGATTTGGGGGCTAATGTGTCACAGACTGCACAAATCCAAACTTTATTGTTTCATTCTGATTTTCCAGTCGATTCCCGTCATAACGCCAAAATTTTTCGAGAGAAGTTAGCTTTATGGGCTGAAGGACAACTTCTGTGAAGGCACTTGTAACCGGCGGCGGTGGTTTTTTGGGAAGTGCCATCGTTCGATGTTTATTAAAAAATGGTCATATGGTCAAAAATTTTTCGAGAGGAAAGTACACGAGCTTAGATGATTTGGGTGTAGAGAGCGTTCAGGGGAATTTAGCCGATGAAGATGCAATTACAAGAGCTTGTTATGGTTGTGACATTGTCTTTCACGTGGCTGCTAAGGCAGGGATTTGGGGTAAAAAACAGGATTTTTATCTAACTAATGTCACAGGAACTAAGAATGTAATTAAAGCTTGTCGTTCTTCGTTTATTAATCGTCTTGTTTACACAAGTTCTCCTAGTGTTGTTTTTAATGGCAAGGATATGGAGGGAGTAGATGAATCTGTTCCGTATCCTCATTCTTATAAGGCAGACTACCCGTCTAGCAAAGCAATTGCAGAGCGTACTGTTATTAATGCTGCTGATACCGGGTTAGCTACTGTTGCCCTTCGGCCGCATTTGATTTGGGGACCCGGAGATACACAACTTATTCCAAAAATTATTTCCCGCGCGCGTAGTGGAACTCTAAGGAGAATAGGTCAATCCAATAAACTAGTAGATTTCACTTATGTTGATAATGCTGCACAAGCGCATTTGGATGCTGCTCGTCTTTTATCTGCCAAATCAAATATTTCAGGTAAGGCTTATTTTATATCGGATAATAATCCCATGCCCTTTTGGGATTTTGTTAATCGAATTCTTGAGTTAGCTGACTTGTCACCAGTAACACGAAGTGTTCCTCCTGGGTTAGCATATTTAGTTGGCGGGATATGCGAAAATTTTTATCGGGGATTTTCATTGTGGAAAGATCCTCCGCTGACTCGTTTTTTGGTAGAGGAATTAGCAACAGCTCATTGGTTTAATATCAGTGCAGCTTGTCGAGATTTTAATTATGTGCCAACAGTTGGTATGGAAACTGGTCTTAATCAGTTAAAGGATTGGTTGTCTCACAGGTCTCATCCTAAAGCTAATGCCATTGTTTAACCAAGTCTTCAGCAATTAGCCCAATAGTTTCTTCCAAATTTACAAAGTCTCCTTTATTTTCATTGGTAAAGACAGAGATAACGGTAGGACCTCCCGGATAGTAAAGAATTCCCACATCATTTGCAGTGGTAGGAGGAGAGTCTCCTGTCTTGTGGGCGACGGAAACATTTTGTAAGCGAATTCTCTGGGGTAGGCGAGAAATACTTTTTTGTTTTTTAAGTATTGAGATCATTTCGTCACGAGAAGATTGTGAGGACAGGGTACCAGTATGGATTTGTTCAAGTAGGAGTGAGATTTCTCGTGCAGTTGTCCGACCTAGCCATTCATTAGGATCCGCATTCAATGTAAATTTTCGTTCTTCTGAAAAAGGATCTGAGGGAAAACCACGCTCAAAAACTTCCAGATCAGTAAGGGAAACAAGAGAAGGATCTAGCGCTTCCCATCTTTTACGGTACCGAGCTGCAAGAGTGCCCTGTAATCTTGTTTCTTTGTAGCCTAACGACTTTAACATTATGTTCACTCGTTCAAGTCCGACTTTTTTGATAACAATATCGGTAGCAGTGTTGTCACTAGTAATGATCATTTGTGTAATGAGATCCCTGTACGTGGGTTTGAGACCTTCGCTGAATGATTGAAGGACGCCGCTTCCTCTGCGTTTGTCTCGTTGACGAAGAAGATAGCGTTCCTCTAAGTTTAATCGTCCATTTTCAGCATCACGGTAGGCCAAAACCATGATAGCAATTTTGATAACACTAACTGAATTCATAGGAATATCAGCTCGAATTTCAATCTGACGTCCAGAGGGCAAGTGTTTGGCGTATAGGGAGGATTTAGCTTCAAGTGTATTAATGTGGGCTTGTATTTGGGATTCCAGTGTTAGGGAGGGTGAATCAGTTGAATATGGTTGTTGACTAGTGGAGTAGCAGGACAAAGTGAAGTAGGAAACCAATATGGAACCTATGATTTTAATAATCCATCCCATGGACAGATAGTATACGCCGATTTTTGATTGTACGCACCAAAGTGTTATTTCAAAAAAATCCTTTTGATTTGCAAAGTAATATTAGGAATTTAAATTGCCTTTCTCGGTTAGAAAAACTAGCATTTAGATAGTAATTTTTATTTACAGGAGGGTTAGGTATGCCAGAATACGATTCCTACGATTTAATAGTAGCCGGCGGTGGGACAGCCGGCTGTTTAATTGCCTCACGTATTGCTCAACATGGGATTAATCCTCGTACTGGAGATCGACTACGAGTAGCGCTAATCGAAGGTGGA
>CAZFLB010000337.1:0-6979 GCA_964518945.1 uncultured Acidobacteriota bacterium
CTCGTTTCCATTACTATTCCAAGTGAAGTTTCTGCTCACGATATATGGATTGTAGCAAGTACGTATCGTATTGGTCCGACAGAAGGCGTTAGTGTATTTATAAACAACGGGGACTTTTTCCCAGAGAGCAGTTTTCTTTTAGGTAGGCACCGCGTTAAGGACTTTTTCGTATATGAGGGTGGTTCTAGGCGAGAAATTCGAAACCTAAAAAAAAGGGACCACTCGTTAGAAGTTGTGTTGTCTCCAAACACAGGAGGGATACATATCTTGGCTCTTTCCGTGCAGCCTCGAGTCGTGCGATTAAGATCAGCACAGTTTACGGACTATCTGGAAGAAAATGGATTGGTAGACGTACTGGGCCTGAGAGAGCGCTTAGGAGAGTCCGATGAGGCAGCAATGGAACGATACAGCAAATGGGCCAAGGCGATAATTGAGGTTGCTCCTTCGGAGTCTGGTGCTTCAAGCCAGCTTTGGTCTGAGTCCATTGGGCATACGCTTGAAATTGTTCCCCGAAAGAATCCGTACCGTATGCGAGCTGGGGAGGTTTTACCTGTTACAGTTTTTTTTAAAGGTAAGCCAGTGAGTGGAGCGACGATCAAAGCAGGAACGGATGATCGCGGCGTAAGGTTGCCTGTTGTTGCTACGAACCGACAAGGGAACGCTGAAATTCGCTTGGTGTCACAAGGGCGCTGGTATTTTCGCGCTCTACACTTGATTCGGCTGGACGATGACCCTGTGGCTCAGTGGGAAAGCTTTTGGTCCACGTTGACATTTGAAATCTTCTGAACAAATCTTGATTGAGTCAACTCTTCTCGATTCCGAGGTCCTGTAACCACTCGTGAGCTCGCTTTCGAGAGGTGACAAGTCGGTAATCGCGCCAGGTCTCACGCGCGGCTCTGTCGCGCTTGATGAATTCGATAAATTTCTTACCGTCATGGTCGCTCTCAATAATTCCGTCAAGCTTTTCCTTTAGGGTGCCCTCAAGAGTTTCTACAAACGCGTCTTTCTCCTGCAGCGCTTCTTCTAGACTCGGCTTCGGTATCTGGATGTAGCGACCGCGCATGTCAGATTCGAGTGCCCACATCAACTCCTGTGTCTCAGGGTCGTCGTGGTCCTCAAGTAGATTGAATACTCGACCGGAATCTCCATCGAGATAGTAACTTCTTTCTGGCGAGTCGTCTACAAAAGCAACGACTATTGCTTCTAGGTCGGCTTTCATGAATGTATGATTTGTGGTGGGCTAGGCAGCGCGCCGCTTCGAACAGGCGGTGTCTTAGTACCTCATATTCTAAGCGAGTTGGAAACTCAGGAGCAAGGGGCTTAGGAGTCTGCCTCTTAGTTATTGACTCGAATAACCATTATTTCGTCACAATAAATCATCCTAAAAATGAAAAAACATTTTTCTGGTCATGAATAATTGACTCGCTTGCAAACCAGCAAACTAGGAAACTAATGCATAAAATAAAAAGCTAAACCTTGCTTGCTGCTGCCATTTTTTGAGTGTCGTCAAAAGCATGAAATGAAATTACTTTGTTGTCTTCAATCTTCCACAAATGACCAAACACGGCATCGAGATCAACTGCTGTCGCCTTCAGTGTGACAAATACGGTGTTCCCCTCACTAATTATGCTAAGTACTTCGAGGTGAAATTCAGGCCAGTGGGACGGAATCTTTGCTAGTACGCCCTCTAAAAAGGCTGGCCATCCATGATATTCGCCCGACACGTCCATCATGCCGTTAATAGTGCCGACATAGTTGTCATGCATTAAATTACTCAGACTGTTGATGTCTCCCGCTGCGAAAAAATCATAACACTGTTGAATAGTCTCTTTGGGTGTCATTCTTGCCTCTCGATACTAACAGCTGTGCGCCAATGCTCAACTGGTGATATTACTTTGAAGAACAGCTAATTATTATCACTATACGAATGGTTAATTGTCAAAAACATTACGATTTGCGATAAAGGTGTTTGGTAGTCAAATTGGATTGGCGACTTACTTCAAATCCTCGATTTCATATTCTTTGAACAAGACAGATAATGCTTTCTGTGCTGCGAGCACCTCTGCCCTCTTTTTTGCAGTCCCGCTTCCAGAAGCAATTTTGCGAGGACCGATATTTAGGTCAACTTGAAACACTTTGCGATGGTCCGGACCATTCTCCGCCTTTAATAGGTATTTTGGAGGAGGCAGATTCCTTGCGTGTAGAAATTCTTGTAACGCCATTTTGGGGTCTTCGACAAGAGCAGGGCTTTCTTTTATTTGTTGCAATAGCGGTTTGTATAGGGGCGTCAAAAAATTTTTAACGTACTCAATGCCTTGATCGAGATAGATTGCCGCAATGACTGCTTCTAGAGCGTTGGCTGCAAGTGCATCATTTTGTCTGCCCCCAGTTTTCTCGGTGCCGTGCCCGAGTCTAAGAAACTCAGGAATTTGAAGAGCTGTCGCTAAGGTTGACAAGGTCTCTGCGCTTACCAAAAATGCTTTGATTTTAGATTGACTACCTTCCGTTAGATTTGGAAAATATTTGTAAATGTAGTCTGTTACGAGAAATCCCAAAATCGCGTCTCCTAAGAACTCCAGGGATTCATTGTGTGAGTTGCACTGAGTTTCATATGCAAACGATTTGTGAGTTAAGGCTTGCTTCAGGAGTTCCTCTTTTTGGAAATAGTAGCCGAGGTTATCTTGCAGTTTTAATGTACGACTGTTGGGTGCGCTCACGGACTACATTAGTGAGCTGTTTTTAGGTTAGCACTTGCAATTGTTGGAATAGGTAAAAATGTCCGAGTTTCAACCATGAGGGATGTTACTACAATCCTAATTGAACAACTATTCCTATTCTATTATCGTTTGACGGTTATATCGAAGGTGCTGAACAACTGCAGCGCCGTGACGCAAAGTGTTAGGGCGCGATATAATCAACTTTCGTGTCCTTTTCTTAAGAAATTCTTGTTTTACCTCTGTCAGCGGATTTTTGTAATCAATGTTCGTTATAGCTAGGATCCTATTGTTGGGAGTCACAGGAGTTAGTTCTCCTCAGGAAGTTGTTGAGGTAGAGCAAATCCTTGTATTGGATGGGGTTATATTTGCGGAGGAACGGACAGATTCTGTTGCTTTAATACGCCGTATCGGTGACAGTCGCGGCCAACGGCTCCGAGTTGGCCAGATTTACGGTGATTATGAGCTGGTTAAGGTGTTAAAAACAGCGGTGCTGCTAAGAAACTCACTTGGTGAGTCACTGCGCCTTCAGCTAGGAGGTAATACGATTAGAGTATCCGCCCATAATGAAAAGACAGAGATACCGTCAACATCCTTCGGCAGCAACAACAAGAGCGGGCACACTGCGCGCTATAGATTTTCTCATTCGGAGCATGGTCGAAGGTTAGCTAGTGAAATATCGACTATTTTAAAGGAGACGATAATTAGCCCACGAGTTGAAACGGGAAGGGGCACAGGCCTTGAGCTGTCTGGCATTCCAGACGACACGCTTCTTTTGGAGATGGGATTATCTCCTGGTGATGTCATTACTGCAGTTAATGGAGAGCCTGTGCGCACTAGTGATAGTCTTTGGAAGTTTTTTTCGCTTTTTGGTGATCGGGGTTCGTTGAGCATTACTGTAGAGCGAGCAGGTATCGTACTTCACATGGCTTACACCATAACCGATTAGTTAGCTGAAGAAGACTCTTTGTGTAAAAGGAAAGCTGTTGTTAGGAAGAAGTCACTGACTATTTGAAACAGTATCTTGCCGCATAATCTTTAGAGACAATTCTTTTGGGTAAGCCATCCCGAGGACCTCGCGAGCGTGTCGTTCGACCACAAACGGGTTTGTGCGCAACGCGCGGATTTCATTTTCCAATCGACGATTTCCTGAGATAAGTTCCTGCACTTCCCGAGATAGAGCTGCATGTTCGTGTCGCAGAGACCAATAACCGAATAGTCCACGCTCACCGAAAAACGCATTTAAGCTAGATAATGCTAGGATCGCCAACACAGCTATGATCGAAATATTACCAACCAACGGAGGCATTTGGTGTCGTCCGCCTCTACGGTGATTGCGCCGCGAAGCACTTTGTTTATTATTATCTCTCTTAACTGTAACTTGCCTCACAATAGGAGGTTATCATAGCTTAGGCTCATATACAGGAGGAAAAGTTGAGCGAATATGTTGTTGTTATGACGACCGTCAGTGAAGTCGAAGCAGCTGAAAAGTTAGCTAGGCAAATAATCGAATCAGAATTGGTTGCCTGTGTGAATGTTTTGCCCGCTACGCGCAGTTTTTATAAGTATAACGGGAGGTTTCATGATGAGCAGGAGTGTCTACTATTGATGAAAACCCGATCAGAGAGATACGCTGACCTAGAAAATACACTCAATAAGGTACACCCGTACGACGTCCCTGAAATATTGGCGTTACCTGTTCTAAAGGGGAGTGCGAGTTATCTGGCTTGGGTTGATGGTAACGTTGGTGAAGCAACGAGTGCTTCGACTAAGCAGTGAGTCGGTTGTTAATTGACTTCTTGTTGAATTAGATTCCTGCGTTAACAATTGCTAGAATTGGCAGCTATGGCCTCAGCACATATTTACAAAGTGATTTTTGCGAATCAGGGAGAGATCTACGAGATATACGCTCGAAAAGTATCTCAAGGTGGACTTTTCGGTTTTGTGGAGGTGGAGGGACTGTCCTTTGGTATGGGCACAAATGTTGTTATCGACCCAGCACAGGAACGTCTCGAAACGGAGTTCGGGGGAGTCAAAAGGGTTCACCTGCCGATGCATACTATTTTGCGGATAGATGAGGTGGAGAAAGAGGGTGTCGGTAGGATATCGACACCGAAGTCAGGGTCTGATAGCAATGTACGCCCATTTCCAACACTTTATCCTTCCGGTGGAGACTCAGGAGGAAAAACAAAATAGGGATAAAGAGTAGTGCGAGAAGCTGATGCCTATATACGAGTACAAATGTAAAAAGTGTAACAACCAGTTCGAGGCGCTAGTGCTCGGTCGTGAGAGGTCGAGGTGTCCTAAGTGCCGAGGATTAAGGTTAGAGCAACTCTTGTCGGCTTTTTCAACGCTGAGCACTAGTCAGAGGAAAGAATCGGGACTGGATTCATCGACTGCATGTGGTAGTTGTGGTGATCCTGCAGGACCGGGGTCCTGTTCGATGAGTTAGAAGCTCAGCTGTTAGGGCTTCCCACTAAGTAAGCGCTCTACGGTCTCTGTTTCTGTTTAGCGGTTTTGTAATACGTAACTTAAATAAGCAGATATATTAATAGACTCATCTTTACGGAAGAGTCGGAGGTTGCGAATGTATTCAGTTCCATATTTGGCATTGATTTATTACAGCCTTATTTTCGGAGGGGCGAGTGCAAGTCGTCCGGAGGATGTCGGTTACAAATCAACATGGGTTGAGCTAGACGGCTTGGACGCCCACTACATCGAAGCTGGGAGCGGAGAACCACTAGTGCTTGTCCATGGGGGGTTAGCATGGTCATCTGGGGAAGTTAACTATGGCGACGTCGTCAGCATTTTGGGAAAGGAGTTTCACGCGATCGCATTAGATATTGTGGGCTTCGGCCAAACAAAGCCTCGAGGTCGTCAGGATTTCTCAGGAGAGTCGCAGGCAAGGTTTCTGATCGGTTTTATTGATAAACTTCGACTAGGGCCTGTTTCTCTGGCAGGGAACTCACATGGAGGGTTTTTGGTGCAATACGTCGCGCACGAACGCCCTGATCTAGTGCGAAGGCTAATCATTACGAATAGTCTAAATGGAACCCAACCTATTCCGCCCCAACCAGAAGGGGCAAGTTATGTTTACGCGCCTGGCGGTCATCAATACAAGCCGCAGACTCTTTCCGAAGTTCGGCAAATGTTGATTGAATATTATCGGAGAACTGAGTTGGTGACTGAGGATAGAGTGCAACTCGTATATCAAAATTACATAAATAATTTTGCTTACGCTGACGATCGAGGAAAGGCAGTATCTAGCACGGTTGAAGCATCCAATTACAATCTCAGCTATAAGGGAAAGCATATATCCCAATGGGCAGAGAAATTAGAGATTCCTGTGTTGTTGCTATGGAGTGAGCCGGGCTCAAAAATAAATTGGGGGTTGGCTCATTTCTTTAAGATTCCTGGAGTAGAGATGCACCTTTTTCCCTGGTCGGGGCATCACTTATTTGTTGACCAGAGTGAACGCTGGGCTCAGGTTGTAATAAATTGGCTAAAAAACGAACCTGCTCGAGCTGCGGTTACGAAATAAGAGTGCATGGCGGTAACGTTGTTACATGGTTAATAAAGACACTTTGAGTTCTAGCGATCATACGCAGCCCTCGTCGCTGGAGGGGTTGAAAATATTGGAGATGGGCCAGCTACTGGCGGGGCCATTTGCGGCTACGTTACTTTCGTGGTTCGGAGCTGTGGTAATCAAGATTGTGCCTCCTGGTAAGGGCGACGCTCTGCGTTCTTGGCGTGGTCAGCATGGGGATACTTCCTTGTGGTGGTCCATTATGGGTAGAAATAAAAAAAGTATAACTTTAGATTTGAGAACTCCGGAAGGGCAACGCATTGCTCGTTTGTTGGCGGCTAAAGTAGACGTCGTGTTAGAAAATTTCAGACCCGGCACTCTAGAGAAATGGGGCCTTGGATATGAAGCTCTTCAGGCCGTTAATCCTAGTATCCTTATGGTTAGGGTTTCTGGTTGGGGACAGAGCGGACCAAGGAGTAAGGAGCCGGGTTACGGTTCAGTTGCCGAGGGTGTTGGGGGACTCCGTTACGTCACTGGCCATCCAGATCGCCCACCGGTTCGACCTAATCTCAGCTTGGGCGACACTATAGCTGGGCTTCATGCAGCCGTAGGCTTGTTGACCGCGCTATATCACCGGGATCATACAGGGTTGGGTCGGGGTCAGATTGTTGATGTCGCTATCTATGAATCGGTGTTTAATATGATGGAGAGTGCGCTGCCAGAAGTTGACTTATTAGGC